>CANCAR010000022.1 GCA_947374125.1 Hyphomicrobiales bacterium
TCGGGGCCGATCGCGTGATCGACACGCCGATTGCGGAATTGGGCATTGCAGGCGCAGCGGTTGGCGCGGCGCTCACGGGTATGAAGCCGGTGCTTGAACTGCAATTTTCCGACTTTATTACGCTAGCGACCGAGCAAATTGTGAACCAAGCCGCCAAAATCCGGTTCATGTTTGGCGGTAAAGCGAGTGTGCCTTTGGTGATTCGGATGCCTGCGGGTTCCGGCACCGGTGCCGCGGCCCAACATAGCCAGAGCCTCGAGGCGTGGTTTGGTCACATTCCCGGCTTAAAAGTGGTTCAACCGTCAACCCCGCATGATGCGAAGGGCCTTTTATTGTCCGCGATTGACGATCCCAATCCGGTCCTTATTTTCGAGCACAAGCTGCTTTATAAAACCAAGGGCTTGGTGCCTGTTGACGCCTATCGCGTCCCTATCGGCAAAGCCATTGTGCGCCGTCCCGGTAAGGATGTGACGATTGTCGGCTCCTCCATCATGGCGGTCCGCGCCCAAGCGGCCGCTGAGCGTCTGGCAACAGAGGGCATCGATGCCGAAGTGATCGATTTGCGCAGTGTTCGGCCGATGGATACGGAAACGATTTTCGCCAGCGTGCGTAAAACCTCGCGTCTTCTCATTGTCTATGAAGGCGTCAAAACGCTGGGCGTCGGAGCTGAGATCAGCGCGGCTGTGGCTGAGAGCGATGCGTTTGACTATCTCGATGCACCAATTGTGCGGTTGGGCGGGCAGGAAGTTCCGCTGCCCTATAATCCTGTTCTCGAGAAAGCCGCTGTGCCGCAAGAGGACGATATCGTCAACGCCGCACGCCGCCTCGTGCGCGATGGACGTGCCTGATGGCTGTCGAAATCATTCTACCCCGCGTCGATATGGCGATGGAAAGCGGCTCGGTTGCGCGTTGGGCCGTTAAAAACGGCGATAGCGTCAAAGCGGGCGATCTCGTTTTTGAAATGAACACCGATAAATCGGTCATGGAAGTCGAAGCGCCCTCAGCAGGCATTATCTCCGGTATTGCGGTGGATGAAGGCGTTGAAATGCCAGTCGGTGCCGTGTTGGCTTATATTCTCGCACCCGGCGAGGCTGAAGTTACGCTTAAGCCCAAACCCGCTACTCTGGCGGTCAAAGCGACGGCAGATTCAAAACCAGAGGGTCGATCAACCGCCCTTTCGGATGGCGGGTTCAAGGGCGATGAGGATGGTATCCGTGCCACGCCTTTGGCGCGTCGTTTGGCGCGCGAAGCTGGACTGGACTTAGCCGCCGTCGCGGGAACCGGTCCGCGCGGTCGCATCGACTCAGACGATGTTCAAAAGGCACTCACCGCTCGCCAGTCTCAAGGTTCAATCAGTGCCGATGGCACCCTTAAAATCCGGCATTGGGCGGCTGAAGGTCAACCCCGTGGAACAATGGTTCTGGTGCATGGCTTTGGCGGCAATGGAGCGACATGGGAGGTCATTGGCGGTGATCTGGCCAAGCGTGGCTTTAACGTTTATGCACCGGATCTCGCGGGCCACGGGCGAACAGCCCTTGAGGCTGATAGTTTTGAAACGCTCGTCGCGTCGCTCGAAGCGTGCCTGTCAACCCTACCCGGCGGGCCACTCCATCTCGTTGGTCACTCGATGGGGGCCGCCGTCGCCGTTCGCGCTGCACGCCGGATGCCGCACAAGATCGCTCGGCTAACCTTGCTTGCACCCTACGGTCTTGGCACCCAGATTGATGAGGGTTTCATTCGCGGTTTAGCCCATACCACAACGTCGGAAAACGTCGCCGCTTTGCTGCGTTTGCTGACGGTTCGGACGATTGCCTATTCCCCCAGACAATTGGAAATCATGACGTCCGAAGTTAGCCAAGGGCGTCTGATCGGGCTTTCGAAGCTTCTCGTGGCCAACGGCCAGCAGAGCGTCACGATACTTGACGATCTTGCGGCTTTATCCTGCCCGGTGGACGTCATCTTTGGCGTGATGGACCGCATCATCCCTTGGCAACATGTCGCCCATTTACCGCCAACGATACCGGTCAGACTTCTGCGCGAAGCAGGCCACATGATCCATCTCGATGAACCGGATGTGCTTGCCCGTTTGTTGGAGACGATCTCGGGTTGATCACTGATCGAGGCGATTAAGGGCATCAACATTGGCAGCCGATGGCCCCGCGGGATCAAACTCGGAGGCGAGCCATTGATCGACGATGGCTTTGGCCAATTCAGGTCCGATTATGCGGGCACCCATGGTGATAATCTGCGCATTGTTCGATTTGGCCGCCCGTTCTGCCGAATAGGTGTCGTGCGTCAAGGCGGCCCTAATACCCGGAACCTTGTTCGCCGCGATGCAGACGCCGATACCCGTCCCGCAGCATAAAATAGCCCGCTCGTAATGACCCGCGAGGACTTCATTGCCAATATGCGCTGCAAGATCGGCGTAAAACCCGGGCTTACTGAGATTGACGACCTCATGCTCACCCTTCGCTTTCAAATGCGCCTCGATGACGTCGACCAGTGGAACGCCTGCGCTATCGCCAGCAACTGCTATTTTCATGACATTGATCTCCTATCTTTGACCTTAAGCTAGCCCCTCTGCGACCGCCTGCACAATCCCAATATAGCCTTGCGCCTCCCAAGCCGAGCGGCCGATAAACAGGCCATCAATGGCCGGTTGCTTCGCCAAGGCTATGCAATTGCCGGGGTTAACGCTGCCGCCATACAAAACCGGCAAAACGGTACCGCAAAGCTCCATCGTGAGCGATTTGATGTGTTCGTGCTGCTCATTGGCAAAGTCGGGATCAGCCGGTACGCCGCCCTCGCCAATCGACCAGACCGGCTCATAGGCAAACAGGACGCGCGGCTTTAAAGTGTCTTCGACCTTTGAAAGTGCAGCTCGAACCTGTCCGGACAATACCTCCGCCGTTCTGCCTGCCTCATAGTCAGCCCTTGTGTCGCCGATGCAAACGAGAGGGATCAGTCCGTGGGCAAGGGCAGCAGCCACTTTCAACGCAACCGTCTCGTCGGTCTCGCCGAAATGCGTCCGCCTTTCGCTATGGCCCAATTCCACCAATGTCGCACCACACTCTTTGATCATCAGCGGCGAGATTTCACCGGTCCAAGCGCCTTGGTTAGCCCAATGCATGTTTTGTGCGCCAACCATGACCTTTGTTCCAGCGAGTCGTTCGGCTACATCCGCAATGTAGGGAAACGGTGGAATAATAAAGGGGCGATAATCGGTTGACTGAGCGACGGGCGAGGCGCGCAGAGCATCAGCAAAAGCACGCGCTTCGGCGCGCGTTTTGTTCATCTTCCAGCTTGTACCGATAAAGGGAATTTTTTTGTTCATCCGTTGAAATCCGAGTACGTGATGAGCTTCTACCTGCCTGCCGATCGTCTATCTCTGTGTCGAGACCATTAACAACAACCGAGCGTTCCCGAATAAAAATCCCGAATGCGCGGCTCAAGTTCTCGCCAAGCGCTAAAAAACGGTTCGCGCCCGGGCATGCGCTCCCGATAGAGCTGTCGCACTCGGGTTTCGGATGCGGCCAAATCTAGGGTTACGAGTTGACCGTCCTGCACAATATCCTCACCCGCCACGATCAGATGAACGATATGGGCTTGGCTGCCGCGTCCGAATAACACGTCGATCGGTTCAACAGCTGTAATCGCGTCCGCATCTAGCCGATCAAGATCGAGCACGAGAAGATCGGCGGCTGCTCCAACCTCTAACACCCCGTCGCCGGGAGCGTCAGTGGCAAAGCGTCCGTCTTTGACAGTCTTAAGCACCCAATCGAAGCGGCTGATCGTCCGTTCAAAGCCAAAGCCGCCATGCAGAAAATGCGCGAGCCGCATTTCCCGGATCACGTCATCGTCTTCATCAAGTGCGGACGCATCCACACCCACCGCAACCCGCGCACCGCGCCGGATCGCCTCGCCAATCGGAGCAATGCCTGATTGCAAATGCAGATTCGAGCTTGGATTGGTGACCATCACGGCACCCGATGCGGCGATCAAATCGAGTTCATCCGGGCGCGCATACACGCAGTGCGCCAGCGTCAACCGCTCGCTCAAAAGCCCAATACGTTTTAAATGCGGCAAGACACCTTCCGGATACTGCGCATCGACAAATTGCCGCTGATAGCGGGTTTCCAAAAGATGCATATGCACCCGCCGCCCCGTTCTGGCGGAGGCTTCCGCTATGCGCGTCAACAGCTCATCCGAGCACCATTGCATCCCATTCGGGCCAAACTGCACCTGAAACATCGGCGTCTCATAGGCCTTTGCAATCTCCTCGACGCGTTGCACCTGTTCTTCGGCGCTTGGCATTGTCGCAAAAAACTGCTGTTCCACAATGCTGCGTGCATTCGGTGATAGTCCGGCCAGAACCGTCTCACTTGGTCCATACACCAGCGGGTTGCGGTCCCGCATAAAGAGCGCAAAGGCCACGCGGATGCCGACCTCTTTGGCCGCGCGCGCGACTTCGCCGATTTCCTCCATCGGCGACATCGGGCCGTGCAATCGCGTGTAATGCGCCATCACGGTCCCGGCCCCCGCGCGCGCCGCGTGCCCAAAGGCAACGAGCGCAGCAAGGTAAGGATCCATCGCGGGCATTTTGCCTTGGCCCGGCAACCAGCTTTCAAGCGGTCTATCGCCAAGCCCGAAGGAGGTGGTGGAGAGAGGGCGCGTATGGTCATGCGCATTCACCAGCGCGGGCATCGCCAGAAGCCGCCTTTGGGGCTGTGCAGCAGATGGCGTAATCGCCGCAATTCGACCGTTCTCAATCCGGAGATCAACCGGGCCGTCTGCACTGTTTCCACCCAAAAGGGTAAGGCCGCAAAGTGTTTTCATAAGGCAGCGTAACCCGTAACGCCACACCTTGCTAGGCTGGCTTTGAACCAGGTAACGCCACGCTCCAGCGCAGCGCGCTCCAGCGCCACTAATGCTTCGCCGCTATGCTGGCTTTGGTCCAGAATAATCCGCTCAGGCTTAAAAGGCGGCTCCAAAAAGCGGAACGCGGCTTCGCCCAAACGAACACCTTCTAATGCTTCACGCCCCGCGCGGATGGGGGCGCTATAAGCCCAAACATTTTCAAAGGTAAGCCGCCGCAAGCCCTGATCGAGAAGCCGTTGGGTCAGGTGTTCAATCGGCAAAAACCCTTCGCCCATCGGCACGCCCGCAACCGTTAGCTGCCCCGCATGTTCAGGCCGCACCATCACGTGGTCTTTGACATGGACCGAGTGGACGTGGCGGATAACCGCATCGAGCGCCCGCTCGGGGTCTTCTAGCACCATTTGCGAATTGCCGTAATCATAGAGAATTTTGAGCCGCGGATGGTTGATCGCCTCAACGATGCTGGCGAGTTCTGGCCCCGTAAAATCCTCATGGTTTTCAAGCACGATGGTGACGCCCACCGCGTCCGCCTGGGAGACGACTTGTTTGAGATCATCCGTCGTTTTCTGCATCATCTCGGCCACCGAACCCGAATGCCGCGTATAGGTGCGAAGCGCTGTTGCACCCATGCGATGGGCTACATCGAGCAATTCTCGCATATGCGCGGGCTCGGTGCCGCTGGTATCGACTTCGAGGCTCATTGTGGAAGAAGCCAATCGCTCGCGCAATTGATCCATGCGCCAGGTTTCGCGCCCGCCCAGATGCCGGTAATTCGAATTATTCAACGATAGGTTGATACCGGTAAAGCCAAACGCTTCGGCCAAATCGGCATAGGCAATGGCGCCAAAATTCGGTGCATGAACAAAATGATGCCAGAGGCTGAAGGAGTGGATCGAATGGTCGATGATCATGAGGCTATATCCGTTCCAATTCCGCACCCGCCGCCCGAATATAGCGGTCCCGAACCGCGATATCGGTTTCACCGACGGTCTGATAGCGCAGGCAACAATAGCCCGCCATACGATAGGCAAAGGCCGCTTCCAAAGCTTTATATCGCCGTTTCACGGCAGGCATATCAAGCGCATCAAAAAAGTGCTCGCGTCCTTGATCGTTCAAAGGCTCGCAAAGATTCAAAATCTGGAAGGCAGGCGAGAGGAAACTATAGACATCCTCCGCCACATCGCCCCTCGCCGGACATTGCCAATCCACCAACCGCAAATCCTCGCCTTGGCCGATCAAATTAGTGGCGCCAATATCCGTATGGATGAGGGAGAGGCGTTCTGGGCTTGCCAGCGTAAAGGCGGTTGGTCGGCCCTTTTGAAAACGATCAACGAGGTCGTCTGCCTCGCAGCGGGCAAACAAAGCATCGCCTTCCGCTAAAATCCCCTCGCTTGTCATAGGCACGATCCTAAAGCCATCCGCATCGGCCGCTTCCTTGCGGCGCAAAAGCGCTGCCATGCCTGCAAGATCATCTTTCCAAATCTTGCCTTTAACATAGGCATAAACGAGAATGCCATCGTCTGGCCAAAACGCGAAAGGTTCGGGCGCAACGCCAAGGCCTGAAAGCCTTTTTAGCGCCGCTGCCTCCGCATCGGGTAGGTTCGGGAAGAGGCTATCCTTCAACACCGCGCGATAGCATTTCACCACATAGGTGCCAGACGAATTGGAAACTTTCAGCACATCGTTCCAATAACCGCCCGCTAGTTTTTTGATCTGATAGGGTCCGCGTCCCAAGCCTTTGGCTTCGAGAAAGGGGCCAGCGTTCGCAATGTCGAAACCTGCAACCATCACGTATAGGATTTCAACGCTGCAAGCAGCGCTTTGTCGATGGGGAGCCCCGTTTTACGCAACCGCTTTTGGTTTTCCTCCCGCCGCGCATTGGGGAGTCTTGTGCCTTCTTGTTCCAAAATAGTGCTCACCAATCCATCAACAATGGTGTGGAACGCCCTTCCGGAAAATTTAGCGGGCGAGAGCGCAATGAAGAATTGCGCATTGTTGATAGGTTCGTTGTCGGCCGCCACGAAAGAGCCCATTGCGGTACCGAGCGAACTGCCGGTCAGCGCGGCGCACATCACTTCGACGATCAAGCCTTGGCCAAACCCCTTATAGCCGCCGGATGGCGCCATCGAGCCCGCAAGTCCGGCCACCGGATCGGTTGTTGGTTTTCCTTCTTCATCCAGCGCCCAGCCGAGCGGAATGTCATGCCCCTGTTCGGCGGCGCGTTTTACCGCCGTCCAGGCAACTTGCGAGGAGGATTGGTCAATCAAAAACCGGATCTTGCCCGCGCGACCCGGCACGGCAAACGACATGGGATTGGTGCCAATAATCGGCTTTTTGCCGCCAAAGGGTGCAATAGCGGCGATCGAGTTGGTAAATCCAAAGGCCAAAAGCCCTTCGCGTGCCAAATAGCCGGTGTGGAAACCAAGCGTTGCGGCATTATACGAATGCGCCACGCCAAGCGCCGCAATGCCGTGTTTCTTGGCCGCCGGAATGAGTTTTGAAAATCCCTTTTCAATCGCCGGATGCGCGAAGCCGCCATTGGCATCCACCATGTAGGCACTATTGGACATTTTTCGAATGGTGGGCTTCGCCCTTCCATCGACTTTGCCGCTTTTGAGATGCAGGCAATAATATTGCAGCCAATAAAAGCCGTGGCCTTCGAGGCCCGATAATTCCGTGTCGAGAATGGCTTCCGTAAAATACGCGGCGTTTTTCTTCGATGTACCGGCACCAGTCAGCGCGTCGAAAATAAGGGATCGCGCTTTCTTCACGCTCAACAAGACCATGTCGTTCATCAAGGCCTCCCGCTTCTCGTTTGAGTGGAGCGTAAAGCGGGTAGACTAAAAAGGCGAGAGGCGTCTTGGCGTTATTTACCAATCATGTTTAAGCGATGATGCGCGACTCGCTGAAAGGTCGCTGAACCCATCGTCTCAAAATGACCCGGATAAATCGCTTTCGCCTCGGTTGCGATGAGCTTGAGGATACTCCGGCGGCCATCCGCGACATTCGAGCCGCGTAAATTGAAAAACATCTCGCCATCATACAGCGCGTCGGTCGTAAATAGCGTACCCGTTGCTTTCTCAAAAACCGAGAGCAAACCGGGCGAATGCCCGGGGGTATGCAAGATCGTCACCGTCCGTCCACCCAACTCAATTTCGTCGCCATCGTTCACGAGAGCGGTCGGCGGGGCAGGTTGGATGGCGTAGGCGCTGAACTCATAATCAGGCGTTGGAAAGCGGCTGAAGCTCTCCGCCTTTAGCCAGCCGCCCCAAAAGGTGAGTTCGGGCGTTGGGTTAGCCATGATTTCCGCTTCGGCTTCATGCATGCGCCGGTCGGCAAATTCATACGCCCCGCCAATATGGTCGTAATGACTGTGGCTGATGAGGCAGATCACCGGTAGGTCGGTCAGACCGCGAATCACGGGGGCAAGCGGGGCAACGCCGACGCCGGTATCGATCAAAAGAGCCTTCTGCTCGCCCACCACCAACCAGCTGTGCGAGCCATGCAACGGGCCAAGGGCGGGCTCGCTGAGCCGGTAAATTCGGTTGGGAAAAGCGGTTATCTCGAACCAATCCATGCTTTATCCTCGTCGCATGCTGAGGAGCTGTTATGCTGTCTCTTGTGCTCGGATGCAATTCGCGTCAGGCTCTGATCAAAATCGACCGGGTACAAAATTGACCGGGTGCAAAATCGACTTGGTGGAAATCGCAGATGGGTTTGGCGCACGTCATTATCGTTTATGAAACCGAAGCCGCGGCCCGTGCGCGGCTGATGCACTATGGCTATTCCGCCGAGCGTGCCGCCGAGATTGCCGTCTATCTCGGCCAAGCCACGGATCTGCCGGATTTTTTCGATGACATCACAAATGCATTAAAGGCCGAAGGGCTGACCGCTCATTTTGTCGAGCTTGACGCGCTTTTGTCGCGCCTGCCCGAGTTTATGGAAATATCTCAGTCAACGATCATCTGGACGATCACGGACGGTATCCGCTTTTATCGCGGCTCATCGGTTGCAGCCCTGTCGCGGCTCGCGGGATTTGCGCGCTACGGCTCGCCCGCCACCGCGCAGCATCTCTGTCAGGATAAATTTGCTAGCCTTGCTCTCGCTCAAAGCGCGGGCATTCCGATTGCTCCCACGAGACTTGTCGAGGGCCGAACCGAAATCGCAGTCCTTGGCGATTGGAGCACTCAGCCGGGGCCCTTTTTCGTAAAGCCCAATACGCTCGGCGCAAAGATTGGTATTTTCGGCGATAGCCGTTGCGCAACACTCGACGAAGCGCTCGACCTTACCGAGCGGCTGTGGCAGCGCTATCACGACCGCGCTTTGATCCAGCCCTTTATCGCGGGCGACGATGTGCGCGTGAGCTTCTTGGATACCGGCGGCGAGTTTCGCACCCAACTTGGGATTGAACAACTCGCCAAGGACCCAAACAGTGAAACCGGCGGCGATTTCATGACGATGAAGGACAATGAAACGCTCTCCGGCGCGCGCGATACGAGTGGTGCCAAAGGTGGCTTCGGCCAAACCCGCGAGGCGGCTTTTGTCCCAAAAATGATCAATCTCCGCGCGCTAACCGACGCTCGTTCACGGGAAGCCGTCGTTCAGATTGAAGCGTTAGCCGAACGTCTTCGTCGCCTGTTGGGTCTGCGCGATTATTTCTCCGTGGATGTACGGATTGACCAGCAAGGACATCCGACCTTCTTTGAATTTGAAATATGTCCGGGTGTTACGATTTACGACTTTCAGAATTATCTCAAAACCACGCATGGCTTAAGCCTCGGCGGCGCTCTGGCCCGTTCGCTAAAATTGGCGTTTGATGGCCGAATGAACAGGGGGGAAGCATAGAATGATCGTTGGATTTATCGGCCTAGGGATGATGGGCCGCAACGCGGCGCTGAATGTCAGGCGCGCGGGCTATGACATGGTTGTGTTTGATGTCCGGCCTGAGGCTCTCGCTCCCCTCACAGCGGTCGGTGCTCAGGCGGGCGCTCATCCTGCCGATGTGCTTAAGCGGTGCGATGTCGTGGTCACCATGGTGTTTGGCCCCAAAGAAGTCGAACAGGTTGTTAGGGGCAAAGACGGGTTTCTTTCAACCTCATGTGAAGGCAAATACTGGATCGACATGACGACCTCTAGCCCGAAGCTGATGCGGGAGCTAGCGAAGGAATTCGAGAGAAAAGGTGGCCATCCAGTCGATGCACCGGTGACGGGTTCGGTTGATGCCGCTATTCGCGGCGATATGCCGATGTTTGTCGGCGGCACCGATTCCGATATTGAAACCGTCCGCCCTATCATCGAGGCGATGGGTCAACTCCGCAAAGTGGGTGAATACGGCAATGGCTATGTCGCCAAGCTCGTCAATAACCAGCTTTGGAAAATTCATGCCGCCGCCATTGGCGAGGCGATGGTAACCGCCAAACTCGCTGGTCTTGATCCCAAAGTGTGGTGGGATGTGATGAAAGGCGGCGCGGCCGATAGTTTTGTGCTGAGCCATGATGTGCCCTCCATTTTCGCGGGCCATTACGACCCGTCCTTTCCCATTGCGCTCTGTCTGAAAGACCTCGGCTTGATCAAGGAATTGATGGACGAGGTTGGAACCCGTAATGAATTGACCCGCGCCACGCATGATCGCTTCAAAGAGGCGGGCGAACGCTACGGGCTTGGCGCGGGCGAAATGACGGTATGCAAAATCATCGAGGATGATGCGGGAATTGATCTCAGAGTCGAAGGCGATTGGGTCAAGCCATGGGAGGTGACCCATCCCGGCGAATAGGTCGCTAACGAACGCTGATCAGCATCGATATTATTTTTAGATGGACCTATCGGTTGAAATGCGGATGATAGGTTCTAAGCTCAGGTACCGATAGCATACGACTACAGGGGTTATCCGACATAAGAGTGGGCAACACCTGGGTTTTCGGAACGGTTCATAACCAGACGGGGGAAGTCACATGAAATTTTTTACCAAAGACGGCAAAGCAATGCCGAAATCGATTGTTGATTTGGCCAAGGAAGCCAAATCAGGCGGCGTTGATCGCCGTGAATTTTTGGCGCTCGCCAGCGTATTTGGCGCTACGACCGCAACTGCTTACGGCATGCTCGGCATGGCCGTTCCGACACCTGCCCAAGCTGCGACGCCTAAAAAGGGCGGCGTGATTAAGGTCGGCATGTTTGTTAAGGATCAAAAAGATCCCCGCACCTATGATTGGTCAGAAATGGCGAACGTTACCCGCCAGTTCCTCGAGCCGCTCGTGAAATATACCCGCGACTTCACCTTCAAGGGCATGTTGCTTGAGAGCTGGGATGTGAACGCGGACGCAACTGAATACACGCTCCATGTCCGCAAGGGCGTAACCTGGAACAATGGCGACAAGTTCGACGCCGAAGACGTAATGTTCAACCTCAATCGCTGGTGCGATAAGGGCGCAGAAGGCAATTCGATGGCTGGTCGTCTCGCCACCCTCGTCGACCCTGCAACCAAGAAGGCGCTTGATGGCGCCATCACCAAGGTTGATGATTACACGATCAAGTTGAAGCTACCAAAGCCAGACATTACAATCATTCCGGGCCTCGCCGATTATCCAGCGCTCGTCGTGCATCGCAATTTCGAGAAAGACGGCAAGGACATCGTCAAGAAGCCAGTAGGCACGGGTGCGTTCGAACTCGTCTCCTATGCAGTCGGCTCCAAGGCCGTGCTGAAGCGCCGCACGAATGGCAAGTGGTGGGGCGGTGAATCCCTTCTCGATGGCGTTGAGTTCATCGATTATGGCACTGACATCTCGGCCATGGTCAGCGCCTTTGAAGCCAAGGAACTGCACTGCAACTACAATACGGACGCAGGCTATGTCGCGATCATGGATAAGGCCGGTTTGGTCAAGTCCGAAGTCAAGACCGCTTCGACGATTGTTTGCCGCATGAACAACAGCCAGAAGCCTTATGACGATGTTCGCGTCCGTCAGGCGGTTCAGATGGCGGTTGATAACAGCGTCATCTTGAAGCTCGGCGTTGGCGGTCTCGGCACGGTTGCTGAAAATCATCACGTCGCGCCAATCCACCCAGAATACGCCGAATTGCCAAAGAAGGCCCGCGATATGGCAGGTGCCAAGAAGCTGATGACCGAAGCCGGAAAGGCCGATTTCGAGCATGAGCTTATCACGGTGGACGAAGAGCAGTACAAGAACGCAGGCGACGCGATTGCCGCACAGCTGCGTGAGGCTGGCTTCAAGGTAAAGCGGACCGTTCTTCCAGGCTCGACCTTCTGGAACGACTGGACGAAATATCCGATGTCGATCACCAACTGGAACATGCGCCCCCTTGGCGTGCAGGTTCTAGCGCTTGCCTATCGCTCGGGCGAAGCTTGGAATGAGTCGGCCTTCACCAACAAAGAGTTCGACGAGAAGCTCAACAAGGCGCTGACGGTTCCAGACGTTACCGCCCGTAAGGGCATCATGAAGGATGTTGAAAAGATCCTCCAGGACTCAGGTACCTTGATCCAGCCTTACTGGCTCTCGCTCTACAACCACTCGGTGAAAGCCGTGCAGAACTACGGCATGCACCAGACCTTCGAGACCAATTTCGAAGACGTCTGGCTGGATGCTTAATTAAACCCGCGACGATCAGAGAGAGCCCTTGCGGGCTCTCTCTTTTTTTCAACAATCGGTTTGTTCGTTTGATTTAGCCGAAGTCTTATTGTGATGAAGGATCGGTGATGCTGAATTTTCTCATCCGCCGACTGGGCGTCATGGCACTGACCATGATTTGCTTGACCTTTATGGTCTTCTATCTGGTCAATCTCGAACCGAATTTGCGTAAACTCGCCATTAGCCAAACCGAGATGCACGCGTCCGACGAACATATTGAGAGTTGGCTAACGCGAAATGGCTACCGCCGTGCTTTCATCGAGCGCTATGCCGCGTGGATTGGCGTCTGGCCGAAAAAGCCTAATATTGACACCGAGACCGGCAAACCCGTATCGCGCTTCAGCTATTGTTCTGAACCGGCTGAATCGGTTTTTGCGGGCGTGATCCAAGGCGATTTTGGCTGTTCGACCAAATTTAAAACCAAAGTCGCCGAAAAAATGCTGCCCGCGCTCCGCGCCACCGGCCTTTTAATGTTTTGGGTCATGGTGACCATGGTGCCCGTCGCACTGTTCTTTGGCATTTTATCGGGCATGCGCGAAGGCTCTAAACTGGATCGAACCTTGTCGGTCGTCTCCATCGTCACGACATCGACGCCGGAATATGTCTCAGGCGTTGTGCTCACGATCATTTTCGGCACATGGCTCGGCTGGTTAAACGGCTCGGCGGCCTCGGCCACCGGCGACGGGATTACGTTTTATAATTTCACGCTACCCGTGATAACGCCTGCGATTTACGGCATGGGCTATATTGCCCGAATGACACGCGCCTCGATGATCGAGGTGATGACCGCGCAATATATCCGCACCGCGCGGCTTAAAGGGCTCGGGTTTTACGCCGTTGTCGTCAAACACGCGCTGCGCAATGCGCTGATTGCGCCATTTACCGTTATCATGCTGCTGTTTCCTTGGCTGCTTACCGGTGTTGTGATCGTGGAAGTCATGTTCCGCTATCAAGGCTTCGGTCTGGCGCTCGTCGAAGCGGCGGGTAACAATGACATTGATCTGATGCTGGCCTGTTCGCTCGTCTCCGTCGTGCTCGTTCTTGCAACGCAGCTGATCTCCGATGTCGGCTATGCTTGGCTCAACCCCCGAATCCGGGTTCAATAGGAGCACGGACGATGGAACCGCTTTCCGCCTTTGAGATTATCCGCCAAGTCCTCGTACAGTTTACGTCGGTCTGGATTTCGCTGATCGTGCTTTTCGCCTTCAGCCTCGGCTTTAAACGCAAGCTCGGCCTTTACGGCTTTGTGGTTGAGACCGGAACAGGCTTTACCGGTGTATTGATCCTCGGCTTCTGGCTCTTTACCGCGATCTTTGCATCGCGGATTTCGCCCTTTGATCCCTTGGGCCAGATCGTCAGCATGAAGGATGCGCTGCCCGGCACAATTGAGCCGATATCAGGCCTTCCCTACCTATTTGGCGGCGATAAGCTCGCACGAGACGTGTTCAGCCGCATGGTCTTCGGCAGCCGCATCGTGTTGATCATTGCGCCGCTCGCCACCCTGTTGGCGCTCTCGGTCGGCATTATGCTGGGCTTGCCCGCTGGCTATTTCGGCAAGCGCATCGACTCGGTGCTGTCCTTCTTGGCCAATCTCATTCTCGCCTTTCCGATTATCCTGCTGTTTTATCTCTTGGTATCGCCCGGCATTTTGGAAACACCGATCCCTTACGCCTTGGCGGGCGTGTTTTTCCTCTTTCCGATCCTTCTCTTGGTCACGTTGTTTTGGTCGGGCTACCGCTCTCATCCGTTGCAACTTGGCATTCGGCTCGTGCTCACTCTTTTGGTGGGCGGATGGCTGTTTGCGACCTTCGTGTTTGATCGCGACCCCTTCCACATTTTGCGCGTTAGCCCCAGCACGCTCAATATTTTCGCGGCTGTTGCTTTGGCTTCCGGCCCCGGGATTTTCCGCATTGTGCGCGGTCTGACGCTTGATATCAAAACGCGCGAATATGTGCAGGCGGCGCAAACGCGCGGTGAAACGCCTTGGTACATCATGCTGTGGGAAATCCTGCCCAATGCGCGCGGCCCGCTGATCGTTGATGCGTGCTTACGCATCGGTTACACGACGATTCTCATCGGAGCACTTGGCTATTTCGGCCTCGGCATGCCGCCGGAAAGTCCGGATTGGGGAACAGCGATTAAGGAATCAAGTCGCCTGTTACGCGCCTTTGTGCATCCGGCGCTGCCGCCCGCTTTGGCGATGATGTCGTTCGTTCTGGGTCTCAACCTGCTGGCGGATGCGCTCCGCGAGCAATCTTTGAAAGATTGAGGCAGCACGATGGTTGAACCGATTTTAGAGATCAAAAATCTCTGCATCTCCTTCTTTACCCGGGCCATTGAAATTCCGGCGGTGATGGATTTTTCCTGCACCATCATGCCCGGCGAGGCGATGGGGTTGGTGGGTGAATCGGGCTGTGGCAAATCAACCGTGGCGCTGGCGATTTTGCGGGATTTGGCACGTATCGGCCGGATCACCAGCGGCTCCATCCGCTTTAATGGCCGCGACATGGCGACCCTTGATGAGGCAGAACTCACCCGTATTCGCGGCTCAGAAATCGCGATGGTCTATCAAGAGCCGATGGCCTCGCTGAACCCGACGATGAAAATCGGGCAACAACTCACCGAGGTCCTTTTCATCCACGAAAAAGTCTCGAAGGCTGAAGCCTATGCGCGGGCCTTAGAGATGGTCAAAGCCGTTCGCCTGCCTGATCCGGAGCGCATGATGCGCTCTTATCCGCACCAATTATCCGGCGGTCAGCAGCAACGCATCGTGATTGCGATGGCGCTTTTGGCCAACCCCAAGCTTTTGATTTTGGATGAGCCTACAACGGCGCTCGATGTGACGGTTGAGGCCGGAATTGTCGAACTCGTCAAAGACCTCGGCAAGCGCTTCGGCACGTCGATGCTCTTCATTTCTCACAATCTCGGGCTGATTTTGGAGACGTGCGACCGCGTGACGGTGATGTATTCCGGCGAAGCGGTCGAAACGGGGCCCATTGACGAGGTGTTTGGCGCGGTTCGCCATCCCTATACGCAAGGGCTTTTCCGCTCCATGCCGCTTTTGGGCACCAACCGGAATTCGAGCCCCTTGGTCCCCATTCCTGGCCAATTACCCTTACCGCATGAGCGCCCGAATGGCTGCAACTTTGGGCCCCGTTGCTCCTATTTCGTCGATGGTCAGTGCAACAAAGCCGTGATTGACATGTTACCAGCCGGTTCCGCCACCCATTTGAGCCGCTGCCTTCGGATTGAGGCGATTGATTGGGATGCGGTGGCCAAGAGTGCTGTAGCCAATGTTCCAACCGTGATTGGTGATAATCTCCTCGAAGTTCATTCGCTCAAAAAGCATTATCAAGTAGCAGCCAGCGAGCTGTTTGGTGGCCGTGAGGCCCGCACCGTCAAGGCGGTTGAAGATGTCAGCTTCAACGCGCGCGAAGCCGAAACGGTTGCCATTGTCGGCGAGTCCGGTTGCGGTAAGTCGACGCTTGCTAAGGTCCTATTAGGCTTGGAATTAGCAACGGGCGGAACGGCATCGTTCGATACTACCTATATTCAAGCCGATCCGATCGATAAACGAACGACAAAGCTCATATCGTCCGTCCAGATGATCTTTCAAAACCCGTTCGATACGCTCAATCCAAGCTATTCGGTCGGCTCGCAAATCATTCGTACGCTGGAGCGGTTCGACATTGGCTCGACGACAGAAGAGCGCCAAAATATGATGCTCGAATTGCTCGATCTCGTGAAATTGCCGCGCGCTTTCGCAACCCGTATGCCGCGTCAATTATCGGGCGGGCAGAAGCAACGCATCGGCGTCGCACGCGCGTTCGCCGGTCGTCCCCGCATGATCATCGCCGATGAGCCGATGTCGGCGCTGGATGTGTCCGTTCAAGCCGCCATTACCGAGCTTTTGACCAATCTTCAGCGGAATTCCCGCACTACGATGCTGTTGATCAGCCATGATCTCTCACTCGTGCGCTATCTCTCGGACCGCGTGATTGTGATGTATCTCGGCCATATTGTGGAGCAGGGGACAACGGATCAGATCTTTCAACCGCCTTACCATCCCTATACCGAGGCTTTGTTAGCGGCGATTCCTCTGGCCGATACCAAAGCCAAGAAGCGCAAAGTGGTGTTGGAGGGGGAAATTCCGTCTGCCATGTCGCCTCCGCCCGGTTGCCCGTTCCAAACGCGCTGCCACCTTAAATCCAACGTATCAGGTGGCTTGTGCGAAACGGTTGTACCGCCGATGCGGGTATTGGCCGAAGGGCACGCCATCAAATGTCATCTGCCCACCGAGGTGCTTGACGCCATGACGCCGGTGATCAGTTGATCCGGCGATCCGGATGGAAAGTAGTATGGCGTGATTTCTGATCGTAACTCTGTATCGTCTAACCCGGCTCCCTCTGGCGATGGAACGCTTCAGGCGCTTCGAGGCTTATTCGTTGCCGAACTCATCTTGGTGCTGGCAAGCGGTTTAGCCCCCACGACCTTTGTTGTGCACGCTATTGCGGCAGGCCGGTCAGCCGCCTTTTTCGGAGCGCTGGGTGCGCTTTATTCGGTCGGCGTGTTCATTGCCTATGTTCTGGGCCCTATCCTTTTGGCGAAGCTCTCTTTCCGCCGCATCGGATTTGTCGCCGCGCCGCTTTTGATCTCGGGGATTTTGTCTGGGCTCATTCCCATCCCCGAAACCTGGCTGGTGGGACGGCTGCTGATTGGCTTGGGCATTGGTCTATTTTTCCTTACCACCGAAGCATGGATTGGCGTTGCCACCTCGGGGCCCGTCAAAGTGCGCGCTTTGGCGCGGTATGGTGCGGTGATTTATGGCGCGTTTGTCGTTGCGCAATTGGTGCTTTTGGTGGTCCATCCCACAACTGATGGGCCCATTCTGATCTCGGCCATTGCCGCTCTGGTGGGCTTTGTGGTTTTGGCGCGTGTTCAAAAACCCGCAGCACCCGCGCCTACCGTTCAAAATCCCTTTCTTGGCGCAGGTTTAATCATTCGGCATGCACCGGAATCAATGTTCATGACGCTTGCCTCGGGCCTTCTGGTCGGCGCGAGCAGTTCCTTTGGCCCTGCCTATGCGGTTTCTATCGGTTTACCGCGAGAGCAGGTGTCGCTTCTCTTGCTCTCGACCATGGTGGGGGCCGTCGTCGCACAACCCTTTTTCGGGCGCATGGCCAATCGCTTTGGCGCAAGGCAGGTGCTGATTGGCATGGCGTTGGTCACGATGGGGGCGTCCATTGCGCTTTTCAATGTGGTCGCATGGGGTTGGTTAGTGGCATTCATAGCCGCGATTTGGGGCTCGACAGGCAGTACGGGCTATGCGATTGGCGCGAGCATCGCGCACGCCGCCGATCATGGCCGCCATCCGGTTGAGGTGGCACGCATTGCCCTTATCTTAAACGGCATAGGCGGTATCATTGGGCCCATTCTCTCCGCCGTGCTGGTTTCGCATTTTGGTCCCGCCGGAATTTATATCTTTGCAGCGCTTGTGTCGCTCTTGGTCGCGCTTTCTATGGTGGTTGCGCTCTCCTATCGCCGTCATCAACACGTAAACCATCAAATGGTATGACGCTTTTTTAGGCGGAACCGGTATAAGCAAGCCGGTCGACTCTCTCATCAGGAAATCATACGCGTGCGCACCGAACAAAAAGGCTTCTTGCTGGCACTTTCCGGCGCACTCGTTTTTACGCCCGACGTTTTGCTGATCCGTCTGGCCGCCGCCGATCCCTTTACGCTGGCCAGTGTGCGTTCGGTTGCAGCTGGCATCGTGTTATTGGTCGGCTTAGGCCTTGCCCATCGCCAGAAAACCCTCGGCGAATTTGTGAAGCTTGGCCGGTGGGGGCTTATCGCTGGGGTACTTCAAGCCACCAGCGGCCTGATGTTTTGCTTCGCGCTAAGCCATACAACGGCTGCCAACGCGCTTTTGATGTTCGCCACCACGCCCTTGCTGGCCGCAGCCCTGGGCTGGGCGGTACTGCGAGAAAAGGTACCGCTGGCCACGTGGCTTGCCATTGTGGGGGCCTTTATCGGCATTGCGATCGTCGCAGGCGGCAGTCTTCAAGGTGGCGGCATTTTAGGCGATATGATGGCGCTTGGTAACGCGCTTTCAACCGCTATTTTCTTTCTGATTGTTCGCCATCGCAGCCATCTCGATTTTATGCCAGCCAACATTCTAGGCTTTGTGTTTGGCGCGCTGTTGGCCTCGCCCTTCGGCCATTTTACGGAGCTTCAACCGCTGCAATGGGCATGGCTGGTGGCGGGCGGTGCCATTGTGCTCCCCGGTGCCGTGTCGCTTTACACCGTGGCTGTGCGCTACCTGCCTGCCGCTGAGGTCGCCCTCATCGGTCTTTTGGAAGTCGTGCTCGGCCCTTTATTGCTGTGGTTCGTTTTGCGTGAAATGGTGCCTGCGAGTACGATCCTTGGTGGGATGGTCGTTCTCGCAGCGCTCGTGTTTCACATGGGGATGAATCTGCTTCGTCCACCCGCCTAAGCGTTGGGCAAAACCCTATTGCTCAGTAAGGATGAGCGCGCCCATCCCAGGTTTCAAAGCAACCCGTTGTTGCGATATTCAGCGCTTCGAACCGCGCCATAAGGCCGACCGCTGACTCGGTGACGGTGATATCAGCACCTGTTCCACCCATCTCGGTCTGCACCCAGCCCGGATGATAGATCCCGACCGGAATGCCTTCCGCTCGCAAATCGCTCGAGAGATTGCGGCCTAGGTTCAGCACGGCGGCTTTCGATGCCCGATAAATATAGCTCTGACCCGGTGCGCGTGTATCGGACGCCATTTGCGAGGAAATGATCGCAATCTTTCCCTTGCCAGCGCGAATATTCGGCAAAAGAGCCTGAATGGTCAGAAACGCACCGGTCACATTCACCGCGAAGGTATCGTCCCACAATGGCTTGGCGTAGCCCGTATCCAGCGCCTGTCCGCGATCCAGATAAACACCGGCATTGCAGACGAGCAGCGACAAAGGCTTGCCGTTCAGCCGCTTTGCCAGCGCGTGATGGGACTGTGGATCGACGACTTCCAGCGATTGCCAGTCGATACCGGCCACTGTTGGGCGATGATCACCCCGATAGGTGCCGATAACGTCTTGGCGATGGGTCGCTGCCATCTCGGCCAGCGCCAGTCCAACCCCACGGTTAGCGCCTGTGATCATGATCGTCATGGCTATATCCTTCACAATTGAATTGAGTGTGCCCAAAAAATCGGGTTATCCGGTAAGCGTTCTACCATTAAATCATTCCATTCCAAGGCCCACAAATGTGAAAGCACCGGCTTTATACGGCCATGCCTCGGGTTTAATCGCTTCCGCTCTGGCGATATGGGCTGGAATAGGGCAGTTTGCAGGCCAACCTTTTGTCAGGAGTTTCACCCATGAGCCATTCCCGTACCATCACCACGATTTCGTTGGCCGCTGCCGAACAGTTGGCCAATGAGGCGATGGCCCATGCGACAACAAAAGGCTGGAAAATCGCCGTCGCCATCAGCGATCACGCGGGTGGCTTGGTGGTCTTCCGCCGCATGGATGGTGTTTTGTCGATCACCACCGAAATCGCCATCGATAAATCCTACACCGCCGCGATCATGCGCCGTACCACCAAGGCGCTCGCTGAGCGCATGACATCGTCCCCCGATCTGACCATGGGCATGGCCAACCGTCCTCGCCTTGTGGCTTGGCAGGGCGGCGTGCCGATCTTGGAGCATGGCGTTGTGATTGGTGGCATCGGCGTATCCGGCGCAGCAGGTCACGAGGATGCGGAATGCGGTGAGGTCGCCCTCGCAGCGCTTGGACTAAGCTCGTCTTAAACGCCCGCGTTGAACTCTTCCGCCCCTGCTATTATGGATGATGGCTACCCATAAGCAGCAAGGCCGATAGGTTGTCGGGCGGGG
>CANCAR010000023.1 GCA_947374125.1 Hyphomicrobiales bacterium
TGACCTATCCTGTCTTGGCGCATTGCAAATCAGGCGCGGATCGGGCCGGATTTATGTCCACGCTCTATTTGCTCATTCACGAGAAGCGGCCACTTGATGAGGCGTTGAAACAGCTTTCCTGGAAATATGGCCATTTCAAATTCGCCAAGACGGGCATTTTGGATGCGTTTTTTGAACGCTATCGGATGGAAGGATTGGACAAGGGCATTGATTTCCAGACATGGATTGAGACGATGTATGATCCCGAAGCCCTAGAACGGGATTTCAAGACAAAGCCCTGGGCTGACTGGTTTGTTGAATATATTTTAAGGCGCGAATAGGTTTTTCGTTTGTTTCCCCGACCAATTAACCGCCAAGCCGCTCTAGAATTCGGCTCAAGAGGCGGTCGCGAACGGCCCGATAGGCGTCCAGTCTGATCTCGCGGCTGCCCTCAACGACCGAAGGATCGGGCGTCGGCCAATATTCCACGTCAATTGATGCCGTTCGCGTAAGCTCAAGCGCTGCGTGATGGGCCTCGGGCGAAAGGGTGATGATGAGGTCGAAATTGAGGCCCTCCCAGTCGGCCAATTCCTCAAGCGTGTGGGGCTTGTGACCTTTGGCGTCGATGCCGATTTCTTCCATAACCGATAGGGCAAAGCCATCTACTGTACCCTTTCGGATACCTGCGGACTGGATATAGAGCGTTTGCCCGAAATAATGCCGCGCAATAGCCTCTGCCATTGGCGAGCGAACAGCGTTCATGGCGCAGGCGAAGAGCACGGCTTGGACTTTGCGGGTGCCCGTCACCTTCAGCCTTTCCAGTGGAGTGCAGAAATCAGCGTGAACAGACGCCGCGCCGTATCAAAATCGACCTCAATTTTGCCTTCAAGCCGCTCAATTAAAAGATCAGCCGCTTCATTGTGCAGCCCGCGGCGACCCATATCAATGGCCTCGATCTGCGACGGGCTGGCGGTTCTAATGGCCTGATAATAGCTTTCACAGATCAGGAAATAATCTTTCACGATGCGCCGGAAGGGCGTGAGCGACAGAATATGCGCGGTTACTGGCTCGCCCTGCTCATTCCGGATATCGAGAGCCAGTTTGTTGGTGATCAGGCCGACGGTTAGGGCATAAGGTCCGCCTGAATGTCCAGTGACAGCAAAGCCATTGCCTTCAATGAGGTCAAAGATCGCTATCGCGCGCTCATGCTCTTGCTCCGGCCCGCCACGGCCGATGGACGCCTCATCAAGGGTGATCGAAATCAGCCGATTTTTTCGGTTCGATTCTGGGGCCATTTGCCCCTCTCAGCCTAAATTAAGCCGAATGGCAACCGAACGCGCGTGGCCGCCAAGCCCCTCGCTTTCAGCCAATGCAATGGCAGAAGGTCCTAGCACACGTAAAGATTCTGGAGTGCAGGACAGGATCGACGTTCGCTTCATGAAGTCCAACACGCCAAGGCCAGAGGAAAACCGGGCCGAACGGGCAGTTGGCAAGACATGGTTGGTGCCGCCAACATAGTCGCCAATCGCTTCGGGCGTGTGGCTACCTAGAAAGATCGCGCCTGCGTTGCGGATGTTTGCTGCAAGCTCTTCGGCATTCTCCGCTTCGATTTCAAGATGCTCAGGAGCAAGGCGATCAATCAGCGGAATGGCACTATGGAGTGAATCTACCGTAATAATAGCCCCATAATCGCGCCAACTGGCACCCGCGATGTCTGCCCGCGGCAACGTTTTCAGTTGCCGATCAACGGCGAGCGCGACGCTATCTCCTAACGCGGCGGAGTCCGTGACGAGGATCGATTGGGCCGCCGTGTCGTGTTCGGCCTGCGCCAAGAGGTCAGCCGCAATCCAATCGGGGTTGGCTGTCTCATCCGCTAAAATCGCCACTTCAGAGGGACCCGCGATCATATCGATGCCGACTTGGCCGAAGACTCTGCGTTTGGCGACCGCGACATAGGCATTGCCGGGACCGACAATTTTGGCAACTGGCGCAATGGTTTGCGTGCCATAGGCCAAAGCGGCAATGGCTTGCGCGCCGCCAATGCGATAGATTTCTGTAATTCCAGCCAACCGTGCGGCGGCGAGGACGAGTGGGTTTAAGATACCATCCGGCGTCGGTACCACGATGACGATGCGCGGCACGCCTGCGACTTGGGCCGGAATGGCATTCATGAGCACCGAGGAGGGGTAGCTGGCGGTACCGCCCGGCACATAGAGGCCGACGGCTTCAATCGCCGTCCAACGGTGGCCTAGGGTAACACCGAGTTCATCTGTGTAACGCTCATCGGTCGGCTTTTGGCGGCGGTGATAGGCTTCAATGCGAACACAAGCGACTTTTAATGCCCCGAGCGCAGCTGGCTCGCATTTTACAATGGCGGCATCAATTTCGGCCTCGGTGATCCGCAACTGGTTGGCGCTTATCTCCATCCGATCAAAACGGTGCGTGTAGTCGATCAGTGCTGCATCGCCGCGTTCGACTACATCGGCGATGATGGCTTTCACCGTCTGGTCGACATCCTCTGAAATCTCGCGTTTAGCACCAAGAAGCGCGGTTATGCGGGTGTCAAAATCGGGGTCATTTGAGGAAAGGCGAAGCGCCATAATGATTTAGCTTCCAGCGTCTGCGGGTTCGAGATCGGCCATTGCGGCCTCTAAGCATTCGACGGAGAGCTTAACTGCGCCACCGCCATCAAACAGCAAAACCACATGCCCAGAGGGGGCGTCAACCGGCTCGAAGCCGATTCCGACCAGGGTGAGGAGAGTTTCGGGTGAATCGGTCGGTAATTTGGATGTCATGGCCCGCGTTACGCGCTCAAAATGCAATCCTGTGATACGACGTTGCTCGGTTACGCCCGCGACCGGACGATCAAGTACCATCACGAAGCGCTGCTCCTTGGGCAGATAAATCATATCGGAGGCTTTCAGGCGAGCGCCCTCCAAATGGGCCGAAACCACCAAGAGATCCTCAGGATCAAAAGCCGCGACTTTTACCATGTTGTTTGAGTTCCCATTCACCGCGCATGGCGTATGCTACCGCGGAAATGCTGCATTGCGAAACTGGGACAAAGCCGCAATTTGGCAAAAAAATCAGCGTTCGCCGGAAAGCCGCTCGATATCCGCCCCGCAGCGGGCTAGCTTCTTCTCCAGCGCCTCAAAGCCCCGGTCAAGATGATAGACGCGGTTTACAACCGTATCGCCCTCGGCAGCCAGTCCAGCTATCACGAGAGAAACAGAGGCGCGTAGGTCCGTTGCCATAACAGGCGCACCTGTCAGACGGCTATTGCCTTTGATATAGGCCTTGTCGCCATCCAGACTGATCCGCGCGCCGAGACGAGCCAGTTCTTGCACATGCATGAACCGGTTTTCAAAAATTGTCTCATGCACCACAGAATCGCCGTTGGCCTTCGTCATCAGCGCCATGAATTGCGCCTGAAGATCGGTTGGGAACCCAGGAAACGGTTGGGTTGTGACATTGACGGGTAGAAGGCCTGATCCATTTCGTGCGATCCGGACGCCGCTGTTCTCAACGGTCACGGAAACACCGGCCTGCTCCAAAACGCCAAATGCGGATTCCAGTAAATCCCGGCGTGCGCCTTCTAACAGGACATTGCCGCCTGTCATGGCCACCGCCATGGCATAGGTGCCGGTCTCGATCCGATCGGGGAGGACGTGGTGATGCGCTCCGTCGAGCCTTGGCACACCATCAATCACAATTTCAGAGGTACCAGCCCCTTCGATTTTGGCCCCCATCTTGATCAGGCAATCGGCAAGATCAGTGACTTCCGGCTCACGTGCTGCGTTTTTGATGACTGTCGTGCCACGCGCTAGGCTTGCGGCCATCAGCGCGACATGGGTACCGCCGACGGTGACTTTCGGAAAATCGATTTCCCCACCGCGCAAACCCCGAGGGGCTTTTGCCACAACGTAACCGGCATCGATCTCGATATGCGCGCCAAGTTTTTCCAGCGCCATCAGCAAGAGATCAACCGGACGTGTGCCAATCGCGCAGCCGCCGGGTAGCGAAACCCGCGCTTCACCCATACGTGCCAAAAGGGGCGCCAATACCCAAAAACTCGCACGCATGCGCGAGACAAGCTCGTAAGGCGCGGTTGTATCGACAATATCGCGCGCAGTAAGCGTAATCGTTTCGCCGCTTTCCTCCGACTGGCCCAAGCGTTTGCCGCTGATCGCGGCGTCGACACCATGATTGCCTAAAATTCGCATCAATAACCGAACATCGGAGAGGCGGGGCACGTTGTGCAGCGTCAGCGTCTCGCGCGACAGGATACTGGCAATCATCAAGGGAAGAGCAGCGTTTTTCGCTCCCGAAATCGGGATGATCCCCTCAAGCTTTTTGCCACCTGTAATCCGTATGCGATCCATTACTGTTCCTTTTGGTCTTTTACGCTTTAGCAGGTCCATCTGAGCCGCGAGCATGCCCGGAGGCTACGATTTCATCGGAGGCCGCCAGCCTATCACCTTCAATAACCCGCGCTCTCGACTGCGCCTTGCGTCGCTTGAGATTTTCACGGAGCGCCGCCGCCGCGCGCTCAAAGCGTGGATGCCTCGGAGGTGATGTCATGCGCAATCAACCGTTTATACAAGCTAATCCATTACCAGATTCGTCAAAGCCGCGTGCGACAAATCAACGAAGCCGAACGCTTAGGATGAAGCGCTTGCCGAGGCAAGAGAAACAGGATTTCTTCCCCGTAGGTTGAGCATAAGATGAGGGAGATCGAAGAAACACAAAGAAAATCTCGTCGCCTTCTTGCTATGCGTCAATGCCTATGGCAGTGTCCGCGCCGCTTCGGGATGCTGATCGCGTCGTCGAGAGTTGTCGCGTTTTCGCGATGCCGCAGTAGCTCAGTGGTAGAGCACACCATTGGTAATGGTGAGGTCGGGAGTTCAATCCTCCCCTGCGGCACCAGGACATCAGTCTGACACTTTTCCGATGTTCAATGCTTTGAGTTGCGTGGATCGCGGTGCATTTTGCCGTCTTTCATGATCATCGAGAAGTTCGAAGGGCCGACAAGGACCGATTGATCTTTCAAGGGATCGCCATTCACGAGAAGCAAATCGGCCAAAGCGCCGGCTTTGATGATGCCGAGTTCGCCTTTATGCCCCATGAGATCGCCGCCCACGGCTGTTGCGCATTTTAAGGCTTCTGCTGGTGTGTAGCCGAAGAATTTGACGAAATGGCCAATATCGCGCGCGTTTTGTCCCATGGGTGTAATGGTGAAACCATAATCACCGCCCACAACCACCCGCATGCCGCGTTTGCGCATCTCTTTATAGGTTGCGATGGTGTATTCGATCTTGCGGGGTAGCCCCATTTTCTCGGCTATTTCTTTGGTGAGGCCTACGACATCGCCTTCATAGACCGAGTTATGGACCAAACCGAACGCAGGGCCGACGATGACACGGTGCTTTGCGGCCTCCAGCATGTCGAGCGCTTCTTCATCGGCAAAGTCACAGTGATAAATACAATCGACGCCTGCGCGGACCGCGCGTTTGACCGATTCGGCCGCGCGGCTATGGCAGGCGACGCGTTTGCCAAAATCATGGGCTACTTCAACGCCGACCTTTAGTTCTTCTTCCCGCATAGAGATAACTTCCGCGCGAGCATGGCTCACAAATTCGTCGCCCGATACGTTGAATTTGATGTTGTCGACATTTTCTCGGCAGCAAAGCCGAACGGCGCGCATGATCTCATCCACGCCATCGGCGATCATGCCAAAGCTTTCGGCATGCATATGGGCTTTTCGTTCGTCGCCAAGGCCGCCCGTTGTCGTGATTTCTGGGCCCGCCGCTTTGTAACGCGGTCCGGCTAAGTAGCCGCTCTCGATCTCCGACCGAACAACCACGTCAATTCGAAGTTTGGCCGATGCCGCCGAATAGGCGCTTGTAAAGCCGTGATTGAGCAAGAAGGTTGCATTGCGGCAGGTTTGAAGGAGATGCTCCTCGGGCGGAATTTCACCGAGATCCTGGTTCCGCGACGGGTTGACGAAAGAGAGATGGCAATGCCCTTCGACCATTCCGGGCATGAGAAACTGGCCGCGACCATCGATGAGTTCTGCTGCTCTGTCGCGGGCAATTTGGCCAGGTGCGCAGGCGACTTCTGTAATGCGGTTGCCTTCAACAAGAACCTCGCCCGGATAGGCGGCATCATTGATTGCGTCCCAAACGGTAACATTGGTGAGTAAAACAGCCGCCATGATTTCCCCCCGTCAAGATCTTTGGATCTAATTTCTGATGCGAATGTGTTTACGTCAATGGCCTATCAAGGGGACGGCATGGCATGGCGTCGACCTGCTTTTCGATCTTGGTGTGTAAAGACCGTTATGTGTTCGAAAACCGGAGGAAGTGAAAAGACAAATTTATGAATATAAAAAATATTATAAACTGCTTGTAAATATTTAAACTGAATAATTTTTTGTAAAACACATTATATATTTTTAAAATTTAATTTTTTTGCAAAAATTATGATTTTATAGGTTTCATATATATAATAAATATTTTTTTTATATTAAAATTTTTAAAATATATAATATAAAATTTAAAATAATTATTTAAAAATTTGATTCATAGAATTTATTACGTTGCGATTGAAATCAATTCGAAACGAGACATTTTTCTAAATTCGGTAGTTTTCTAATTTATAAATTTCTTATTGCAATTCGTTTTAATTAGAACGAACATATAATGAAGAATTTTAATGAGGGAGGTTAGGATGCGGTTGATCATCGCCCCGTCCGGCGGTGGAGTGGCGGGACTTGACGCGCTGATCGTTCGATCGATCAGTCGTTCGGTGGTCACAGCATATCTTCTGCATCGCTATAGGATTGAACAGCATGACGCTGTCGCTTGAAGCGGTGACCCGCTCGGTTGCTGACGAAATACATGTCGATCATGTATCGCTCACGTTTATCCGAGGGTCATTAAACGTTCTTCTAGGTCCGACGCTGTCCGGAAAAACCTCTTTGATGCGGATAATGGCCGGTCTTGACATGCCTGATCGCGGACAGATTAAGTTTGACGGGAAGGATACAACTGAACTTCCGGTCGGAAAACGAAATATTGCTATGGTTTATCAGCAATTTATCAATTATCCGACTCTTTCAGTCTATGAAAACATTGCGTCTCCCTTGCGGGTTGCAGGCATTAAACGGGAAGAAATCGACCGGCGTGTGAAGGAGGCAGCGCAGTTGCTGCGCCTGACATCGATGCTTGACCGAACACCGCTTCAGTTATCGGGTGGGCAACAGCAGCGGACTGCAATTGCACGCGCGTTGGTCAAACGTGCCGATCTTGTTTTGATGGATGAGCCACTGGCCAATCTCGATTTTAAACTGCGTGAGGAACTGCGTGAGGAATTGCCGCGAATTTTTTCTTCTTCCGGCGCCATTTTCGTTTATGCGACGACCGAGCCTTCGGAAGCTCTGTTGCTTGGCGGTAATACAGCGACGCTGTGGCAGGGACGCGTGACCCAATTTGGTCCGACGCCAACTGTATATCGGCGTCCAAAGGACCTCATTACTGCGCAGGTTTTTTCCGATCCGCCGCTCAATCTTTTATCGGGCATTAAACAGAACGACCAATTGGTGCTCAATGGCGCGGAAACGCTGCAACTTTTTGATGATTTGACCAGTCTTCCGGACGGTCCAACCACGCTGGCGTTTCGGGCGCATCATATGTCGTTGCACCTGTCGGGGTCCGCTTCATTAACTTTGCAAGTGGTTGTGGGTGGTTCTGAAATTTCTGGTTCAGAAAGTTTCGTGCATGTCGCTTTGGGCAAGACAAAATTCGTGTTGCTGGAGCAGGGCGTTCACCGGATTGATGCGGGAACCCGCTTGGATGTGCATGTCGCCATTGATCATATTTTTGCTTTTGATGCAGCGGGCCTGCTTCTGCGTACACCAAAGATGGAATTTAAGGAGGCGTTGGCATGACAGCCCTTCGCCTCGAAAAACTTGCCCATTCTTACAAGTCGCATCCTTCCCGTCCTGAGGATTATGCGCTGAAAGAAATCAATCAGGTCTGGCAAACGGGCGGTGCCTACGCGCTTTTGGGACCCTCGGGCTGCGGAAAGACAACCCTGCTCAATATTCTGTCGGGCCTTGTCATTCCCTCACAAGGCCGGGTCTATTTTGACGACCGCGACGTAACGGAGCTTCCAACAGAAAAGCGGAATATTGCGCAAGTTTTCCAATTTCCTGTGATTTATGACACGATGACCGTGCGTGAAAATCTCGCGTTTCCCCTTAAAAATCGTGGGATGGATCCGGCAGGAATTAAAACGCGCGTGGACGAGATTGCTGCCCTTCTTGACCTCAGCCGCGACCTTGATCGTCGTGCGAAGGGGCTAACAGCAGATGCCAAGCAAAAAATATCGCTGGGTCGTGGACTGGTACGACCCGACGTTACGGCGGTTTTGTTCGATGAGCCTTTGACGGTTATCGACCCACAGCTCAAATGGGAGCTTCGTTCCAAGCTTAAAGAAATTCACCGGAAGCTTGCGGTGACCATGATCTATGTGACGCACGATCAGACGGAGGCTCTGACTTTTGCCGATAAGGTAATTGTTATGTCAGAAGGTGAAGTTGTTCAAATTGGTACGCCGGAGGAGCTTTTTGAAAAGCCGCTTCATCGGTTTGTTGGTCATTTTATTGGCTCGCCAGGCATGAATTTTTTGCCCTGCACCCTGGCTGGCACGAAAGCGCGGATCGGAGGGTTCGAGATAGATTTGGGCGTTTCTTTTGCTGCTGACCCAAAAGCCAAACTGGAATTAGGCATCCGCCCCGACTTTATTAAGCTAGCGCCGCCCGGTGTCGGCTTGCCTGTCCGCATTGATCGCATTGATGATCTGGGGCGCAATCGGATTGCTCATGTCAGATTGGAGGGGCAACGGTTGGCCGTCACCGTACCTGCCATACTCGAGACGGGCAGCGATGATCTGACGGTTGTTTTTGATCACAGGCGGATTGGTATTTTTGCCAATGATCGCCGGATCGAGCCCGATGACCGGGGAGGCGCGTGAATTGAAACCTTACAATAATCGCGCTTGGTTCATGGTATTGCCAGTCTTTTTGATCGTCGCTTTCAGCGCCGTTTTGCCGTTGATGACGGTCGTTAACTATTCTGTCCAAGATACGTTTGGGAACAATACGTTTTTCTGGAACGGCATCGGATGGTTCAAGGAACTGTTGGATCCGAATAGTGAATTGGGTGGCCGGTTTATTGATGCCCTAGGGCGGAATTTTTTATTCTCATTTCTCATTTTGGCGATCGAGATTCCGCTCGGAATTGCGGTTGCCCTTTCGATGCCCCGGCAAGGCGTTGCCGTTTCGATATCGTTGGTTCTTCTCGCTCTGCCTCTGCTTATACCATGGAATGTCGTCGGCACGATTTGGCAGGTGTTTGGCCGCTCGGATATCGGACTACTGGGCTGGACGCTGACGGGTTTAGGCATTGATTATAATTATGTCTCGGGTGTCCTCGCGGCATGGATCACGATCATTTTGATGGATGTCTGGCATTGGACATCGCTGGTTGTACTGTTGTGCTATGCGGGCCTACGCGCAATTCCCGATGCCTTTTATCAGGCGGCCCGCATAGATGGTGCCTCTCGCTGGGCCATTTTTCGTGCGATTCAACTGCCTAAAATAAGCAGGGTTCTTGTGATCGCGGTTCTGTTGCGGTTCATGGACAGCTTCATGATCTATACGGAGCCATTTGTTGTTACCGGGGGCGGACCTGGTAACGCGACCACCTTTATCTCGATTGATCTTGTTAAAATCGCACTTGGTCAATTTGATTTGGGGAAAGCAGCGGCATTGTCGATTGTCTACAATCTGATCATCCTGACCGTTTGTTGGGTATTCTATACCGTCATGACGCATGTTGAAAATGCGGAGAGGAGGGTTCAGTTATGAAATCCTCGCGCATCGTTTTACTGGTTTACATCGTTTTTCTGATGCTGCCGATTTATTGGCTCGTTAACATGAGCCTGAAGACCAATAGCGAGATAACCGGACCGCTGACACTTTGGCCGACCCAAATCACCTTTCAGAACTACGTAAAGATTTTCACCGATTCAAGCTGGTATATGGGCTATGTGAACGCCGTTCTCTATGTGTTGATCAATACGGTCATTTCAGTTGTTCTCGCTTTGCCTGCGGCTTATGCCTTCTCGCGGTATCGGTTTGTTGGCGATAAGCATTTGTTTTTTTGGCTCCTGTCCAATCGCATGGCACCCGCGGCCGTTTTTGCGTTACCTTTTTTCAACCTCTATCAAGCTGTCGGTTTGTTCGACACCGTTTGGGCCGTCGCTCTTGCCCACTGCCTTTTCAACGTCCCCTTAGCCGTTTGGATTCTTGAAGGATTTATTTCGGGTGTGCCGCGTGAAATTGACGAAACGGCGTCGATTGACGGCTATTCCTTTCCGCGATTTTTTGGACGCATCTTTATACCCTTAATTGCGAACGGGATCGGCGTTGCTGCATTTTTCTGTTTTATGTTTTCATGGGTCGAGTTGCTGCTGGCACGTACGCTGACGGCAACGAATGCGAAGCCAATATCGGCCATCATGACGCGAACCGTTTCAGCGGCGGGCATGGATTGGGGCCTTCTTGCCGCGGCGGGCGTGCTGACCATTATTCCTGGGGCAGTCGTGATCTGGTTTGTTCGAAACTATATCGCCAAGGGCTTTGCCCTTGGGCGGGTTTGACGGGGCGGGGCGATGTTTGAGTGGTTCAGCGCGATTGATATAGCTTGGATGGCTTGGACCGTTCCAGTCGCCATCTTTTTTGGACTGATAGCTGTAGCACTTGCGGTACTGACGGTTCTTGCGGTGGTTCGCCCCGAAAAACCGCGGCGGGGGCTTCTTCGTATTGAGACGACCCGTGGTGATCGTTTCTTTATTTCGCTGCTTGGCAGCGCCTTTATCTGCATAATCTGGATTGCCATCTCAGTCGGACTCGGGATTTCCGATATCCAATTGTGGGGCGCTATGGGGTTGGGTTTGCTTTATGGCATAGCGGTTTTCCGATATGTTTAAACAAGCCTCAACTGCCCAAGAAGAACCGGGTCAACCGGGCTATTTTTCACAATAAATACCGTATTGGAGGAAAAGATGCGAATAAAACATAAAATGGCAGGCGTATTAGGTGCCGTTACGTCAATTGTAATTTTGTTCAGCGTAGCTCCTGCTTTTGCCGGAATGGAGGAAGCCAAAAAATGGATCGATAGCGAATTTCAGCCTTCGACCCTTTCGAAAGATGAGCAAATCAAGGAAATGGAATGGCTCGTGAACGCTGCCAAGCCATTTGCCGGCATGGAGATTAACGTCGTCTCCGAGACAATTACGACGCATGAATATGAGTCGAAAACGCTGGCTAAGGCCTTTAGCGAAATCACCGGGATCAAACTTAAGCACGATCTCATCCAAGAGGGTGACGTCGTCGAAAAAATCCAGACCCAGATGCAGTCCGGCAAGAATATCTATGACGGCTGGATCAACGATTCCGACCTTATCGGCACGCATTTTCGTTATAAGCAGGCGGTCAACCTAACGGACTGGATGGCCGGAGAAGGCAAGGATGCGACCTTCCCGAACCTCGATGTGGATGACTTTATCGGGAAGTCTTTCACCACTGGGCCCGACGGCAAATTGTATCAGCTGCCCGTCCAGCAATTCGCGAACCTTTATTGGTTCCGGTATGATTGGTTCCAGCGGAAAGACTTTAAAGAAAAATTCAAGGCCAAATATGGCTATGATCTCGGTGTGCCGGTGAACTGGTCGGCCTATGAGGACATCGCCGAATTCTTTACGAATGATGTGAAGGAAGTCGACGGCGTTAAGGTCTATGGCAACATGGACTACGGCAAGAAAGATCCGTCACTCGGTTGGCGCTTCACCGATGCTTGGCTCTCGATGGCGGGTAATGGTGACAAGGGCATTCCAAATGGTCTGCCGGTCGACGAATGGGGCATCCGCATGGAAGGCTGCCGTCCTGTCGGCTCGTCGATTGAACGCGGTGGTGACACGAACGGCCCAGCGGCCGTCTACTCCATCACTAAATACATCGAATGGTTGAAGAAATATTCTCCGCCTCAGGCGCAGGGTATGACCTTCGGCGAAGCTGGTCCGGTTCCAGCCCAGGGCAATATTGCGCAGCAGATGTTCTGGTATACCGCATTTACCGCCGACATGGTGAAGCCCGGTATTCCGGTGATGAATGCGGATGGTACGCCAAAATGGCGCATGGCTCCCTCGCCGCATGGCGCATACTGGAAAGACGGTATGAAGCTTGGTTATCAGGATGCGGGTTCCGCAACACTCCTGAAATCCACGCCGACGGATCGTCGCAAGGCAGCTTGGCTCTATCTCCAGTTCATCGTCTCCAAGACGGTCAGCCTGAAGAAGAGCCACATGGGTCTCACTTTCGTCCGCGAAAGTGATATTTGGGATAAGAGCTTCACCGAGCGTGCTCCCCAGCTCGGTGGCTTGATCGAATTCTACCGCTCACCAGCCCGCGTCCAGTGGACCCCGACCGGCAACAATGTGCCTGACTATCCGAAGCTCGCTCAGCTTTGGTGGCAGAACATCGGCGATGCGTCGTCGGGTGCCAAGTCACCGCAGGAAGCCATGAACAGCCTCGCCGCCGCGCAGGATGCGGTTCTCGAGCGGCTTGAAAAAGCCAATGTTCAGGGCGAATGCGGTCCGAAGCTGAACCCGAAGACATCGGCCGATGAATGGTTCAAGAAGGCCGAAGCCGCAGGCACCATTGCTCCGCAGCGCAAGCTCGCGAACGAGAAGCCAAAGGGTGAAACGATCGATTACGACACGCTCATCAAGAGCTGGCCAGCTTCGCCACCTAAGAAGGGCTAATGATTTCAAAAACAAGAAACAGGCCGGGATTATCCCGGCCTGTTTTGTATTGATCATTTGGTCGGGTTCGACACAGTTACAAAAGTAGTTAATCCGTCGCGTAAGTTCTAAACAGAAGCGCCCCGCGACATTGTCAAATCGTTTCTAATCAACCAGCGCACCGGGACCAGGAATAGCGCCGGGTGGGCAGCGGCCAAGGATGATCATGCCGAGGACTTCGTCTTTTGAAACGTCTTCCACCTTCGCGGTTCCGACAATGCGACCATTTTTCATGACTGCGACGCGATCGGCTAAATCAAACACGTCGTGAATGTCATGGCTGATCAGGAAGATGCCAATGCCCTGCTTTTTGAGTTGCAAGGTCAAATCGGCCACCTGTTGGGTTTCCTGCGGACCAAGGGCTGCGGTTGGCTCGTCCATGATGAGAATATTGGCATTGAAGTGAATAGCCCGAGCGATAGCGACCGATTGGCGCTGGCCGCCGGACAATTTTTTTACAGGCTCCTTAAAGCGACGGAAGTTCGGGTTTAATCGGCCCATGACCTCACGCGCTGCCGCCTCCATCGCGACATCGTCCAGCGTGCCCCATTTGGTTCTAATTTCTCGGCCTAAAAAGAGATTGGCGGCTGCATCCACATTATCAGCCAAGGCAAGCGTTTGATAAATGGTTTCGATGCCATAGCGTTTGGCATCGCGCGGATTATCAATCATGGCCTTTTCGCCATTAATGTAAATCTCGCCTTGGTCGCGTTGATACGCGCCCGAGAGGATCTTGATCAGCGTTGACTTGCCAGCGCCATTGTGGCCGAGCAAAGCCACCACTTCGCCCTCATAGAGTTCAAGCGAGGCATGATCGACAGCCTTAATGCCGCCGAAAGCAATTGAAATATCGCGCATCTCGGCGAGAGGTTTTCGGCCAGCACTAAACGCTTCGACGGTTAAAGAGGTTTGAGCGGTCATTGTCGTGGTCATTGCTTAGCCCTCCCTCAATTCGACCGGCGGCGATAAAGTTGATCTAGCCAGACGGCAAAGACCAGCACGGAACCAACGGCCATATCTTTATAGGCTGAATCGAAATTCAACAGCGTCATGCCCGATTGCAGAGACTGCATAACGAGCGCGCCCAAAATGGCTCCGTAAATGGTGCCCACACCGCCAGCGAGCGAGGTGCCGCCGATAACCGTTGCAGCGATCACATAAAGCTCGTCGAACTGGCCTAGCGCATTGGAAGCTGCGTTCAAGCGTGCGGACGAGATGCACGCCGACACGGCGGCCAATACGCCCATAATGCCAAACATCAAAAGCGTGATGCGCTTCGTGTTGATACCCGCGAGTTCTGCAGCTTCTGGATTACCACCAATGGCATAGACATAACGGCCAAACCGCGTGCGTGTGGCGACAAAGGTCATGATGATCGCGGCGGCGGCGGCAATCAACACAGGAATAGCAAAGCCCTTTGATAATAAAAATCCATCTTCCGGAATCGGAATATTATAGCGCTCTGCATATTCATTTGCGAGCTTTGGCGGGAAATAATAGGAATTTACCAGCAAAACCGTCCCAAGCGTTACAGCGCAACCGATGCCGCCCAGAAAAATTTCAGCCCACATTGGACGCAAAGGAAAATTAAATTTTTGCCGCGACTTTCGACCTAAATAGATCGCCAATACGACAACAAGGCATACAACAAGGCCGATCACCCAGCTGCCGGTAGCCTTGATGGAGGCATCCAGAGGCCCGCCACCCAAGAGTTCAAACCGTTCATCCATTGGAGCGACTGTTTCGCCGCGAATGACGGCCCAAGCCGCGCCGCGCCATACAATGAGACCACCGAGCGTGACAATAAAAGAAGGAATTCCCGCATAGGCAATCAAATAACCATGGAACCCGCCGAGCAACGCACCTGCGCTAAGGCCTATCAAAATCGTTAAAATCCAAATCGCGGGGTGACCCACACCTAACCAAGGTCCGAGCACATAGACTTGCGCATAACCCATGATCACCGCGATAACGCCCAGCAATGAGCCGACGCTCAAATCGATGTGACGCATAACAATGATCAACACCATGCCGGTCGTCATGACCGCGATGGAAGAGGTTTGGACCAGCAAAATCCAAAGATTTCGGGGGGATAAAAAGATACCATTGCCCGTGCGCCAAATACCGGCGAGATGAAAACAGACTGAGATCAGGATCAAGGCGCCGATCATGCCAAGCAGCCGCGTATCGAGTTCTGTTGCCCTTAAAAATCCCTGAAACGTGCCTTCTTGAGCCTTGGCGGGTTCAGCGCTCTTATCCATTCCGCTCGCCATCGCCGTTCTCCCTATGATATTTTTTTGGTCGCTAATCGTTGAAAATTGAAATGCTTGGTTCGATTTCTAAGAAAAATCCGCGCCGCTCGGTTGAGCGGCGCGGGTATGTCGGTTAGCACATTCGGTTAAACCGCCGCGCGATCGATCAGATTAGCCGCAAGCCTTGACCGAGCCAGCCTTCACGCCAGCGCAAGCCTTTTCCTTGGTGATGTGGCCAGCCTTGATTGCAACATCGAGGCTATCCTTCGTGATCACGGTAGGGGCGAGGAGGATCGAATTCATCTCTACGCCCTTCTTGCCAAGGTTGAACTTGGTCACGCCTGGGAGCTTGTCGATAGCGGTACCATCAGCAATCTTGTTGGCCATTTCGCCAGCAGCCTTGCCGAGCTGAGTTGCGTCTTTCCAAACCGAAACGGTCTGGGTGCCGAGAGCAACGCGGTTGATGGCGGCCAAGTCACCGTCCTGACCGGAAACAGCAACCGAACCGTCCATGCCCTGAGCCTTAAGCGCTGCAACAACGCCCGAAGCCATGCCGTCGTTTTCAGACACAACGGCATCGATCTTGTTGCCGGTTGAGGTCAGGCACTGTTCCATGTTCTTCTGAGCATTGTCTGGCTTCCAGCCATCGGTGAAGGTTTCGCAAGAATTCTTGATCTTGCCAGCCTTGATCGCATCGCCGAGCACTTCCATGATGCCCTTGAAGAGGAAGGTTGCGTTCGGGTCACCCTTGTCGCCCTTGATGAAGGCGTAGTTACCAGCAGGCTTTACTTTCTGCACTTCCTTCGCCATCAAACGGCCAACGCCGATGTTGTCGAAGGTGATGTAGAGTGCTGATGGGTCTTCGAACTGCACGTCATAGGCCATCGTCTTGATGCCTGCGTCGCGGGCAGCCTTGATCGATGGAAGAATGGCGTCCGAATCGTATGCAACGATCACGATAACGTCGACCTTCTGCGTGATCAGACCTTCAATGTCCTTAGCCTGCTTTTCGGCCGAGCCCTGCGCGTCGGTCGAAACATACTTGTTACCGCCGGCCAACACTGCAGCCTTGATAGCGGCTTCGTCAGTCTTCCAACGCTCTTCCTGGAAGGTCTTCCAGGACACAGCGATGGTCTTATCCTTGGCGAGCGCTGGCATGGCCATTGCGCCGAGCAGTAACGCACCGCTCACTGCGGCGATTGAAGCTTTAAACATTCTTGGAGATCCCCCGATTAATGTCGTGAGTTAAAATCATAGGTCTCTTTTCGGAGACCTCGGAAACCCATCGCTAAAACCTAGCGCTAAGTCAACATGGCAGCTATGAAAAAAATGCACTCTTCGTCGGATGCTAAGAAAAGATGCATTTCGACACGCCTTGGTATCGGTAAGTCCAATTTAGCCGTGATTTTGATAGAAAATTCGTTTTTCCGACGCTAAGGAATAAGGCATCGTTTTAAAAAAAGGTGCGGATGTATTTGCATCTTTGATGAGTCGGGGGGCGGTTTAAGATGGTTTCATCGCGTTTTTGTGCCCTTAACATTACCTTAGGTAAATTTTTCTGCGTTTTGGCCCTGCTTATGATGGGTTTTGTGACCCCTGCTGCGGCCACGAGTGCAGAAGATGTTTTGCATAAATGGTTTTCGCTGAGCCTCTCTTTGATACGACATACGCCGACCTATACCCCTCCCGTGGCAAGCCGCGGCCTCGCCTATCTCGGCGTGACGGCCTATGAAGCCGTGGCCAGCGGGTCGTCTAAGCTCCAATCCTTGGGCCGACAATTAACCGGGTTGAATGCGCTACCCGTGCGTGAGGTCGGGCAAAGCTATGATGAAGCCGTGGTGCTTGATGTGGCGCTTGCCGGCGTGATGCGCGAGCTATTTGGCAATACAGGTCCAAGCGGTCAACAGGCGATTAGCCGCCTTGAGGATGAACTCAAAAAAGCAGCACTCTCGGGCGGATCGACGGCCGAAACACTGGCTCGAAGCGAAGCCTATGGGCGCGCTTTGGCCAAGCAGATTGGCGATTGGGCCGATGGAGATGGTGGTGCGACGATCGAAAATATGGGTTTTCCGTGGACCTATGAGTTGACCAAAGGCCCTGAGCATTGGGTGCCTACCAATCCGCTCGCGCGCCAGCAGCAAGTCCCCTTACTTCCGAAATGGGGTAAGAATAGGCCCTTTGCGATGCCTGCCGGGACTTCGTGCCCGCTTCCTCCGCCTCATCCCTATAGCGAAGATCCATCCTCCGCTTTCTATAAAGAGGCCTACGAAACCTATCAGACGGCCAAGACGCTCACGCCCGAGCAGAAAACCATTGCGTTTTTCTGGGCTGATGATGCCATGGCTTCCCCAACGCCTGCGGGCCATTGGGTATCCATCGTGTTGCAGATTGCCGAGCATGATCATTTATCGCTTGAACAACAGGTGGATGCGCTGGCGCGGTTAGGCGTTGCAATGGCCGATGCTTTTATTGGCTGTTGGCACGAGAAATACCGTTACGATCTCATTCGGCCGATTACCTATATTCGGCGGGTTATATCGCCTGATTGGCAGCCTTTTATCCTGACGCCGCCTTTCCCCGAATATCCAAGCGGCCATTCCACTCAATCCGGTGCTGCCGCTACGGTACTTGCAGCGATTTTTGGTGACCCTTACCCCTTCTCGGACCGGACCCGCGAGCGGGACGGCGCCGTGCCCCGATCCTTCAACGGTTTTATTGATGCTGCCAAGGAGGCGGGGATTTCGCGGCTCTACGGCGGTATCCATTTCCGAGCAGCGATTGAGCGCGGGTATGAGCAAGGCAAATGTATCGGCGGTTACGCCACTTCTCTTAAGACTTGGCGATAAACCATGCAGAATATCCGTTTAGGCTTCTTGCTTTTTTCCCTAACCGTTTTTCTCGTAACAGGATCGGCGATGCTGCGTGCCGCCGAACCTCGTTTAGCTCCCCTGTTTCAAGAGGAAACCGCGCAGTCCGGTGTCACGAGCGTTTATGCGGGGGATTGGCAATATATGGTGGGCGGTGGTGCTGCCGCATTTGACTGCAATGGCGATCATTTTCCTGACCTTGCATTGGCTGGAGGTGAAGGCAAAGCGTCGCTGTTTATCAATAAAAGCAAGCGCGGAGGTTCCCTTCAGTTTGATCGCGTCGAGAGCGGTATTGAGTTGAACGGCGTCACGGGATTCTATCCGCTCGATATCGATGGGGATGGCACCATGGACCTCGTCGTCTTGCGGGTTGGGGAGGCTGTCTTAATGCGCGGTTTGGGCGAATGCCGGTTTGAGCGGGCGAATGAAGCCTGGCATTTCGACGGCGGTGATGCCTGGTGGACCTCGTTTTCGGCAACATGGGAAAAAGGATCGCGCTGGCCTACGCTGGCGCTTGGGGCCTATATTGATCCCAAATCAGGGGACAACCCTTGGGGATCGTGTACAGAAAATCGCCTTTTTCGTCCAAACGAGCAGGGCAATGGATTTGCAACACCGCTGCCTTTGAAGCCAAGCTATTGCGCTTTATCGATGCTGTTTACCGATTGGAATCGATCGGGAACGCCATCTCTGCGCATCTCAAATGACCGCGAATATTATGAGGGCGGGCAGGAGCAGCTTTGGCATGTGTCCCGAGGCGAGACGCCCAGGCTTTATACGGACGCTGAGGGGTGGAAGTTCCTCAAAATTTGGGGAATGGGCATTGCGAGCATCGTTTTTCCGAACGAAACTTATCCTTCCTATTTTCTGACCAGCATGTCGGACAATAAACTCCAAGTTTTAAAATCTGGCCCGTCTGATGCGGTGCCGACACCTGTCTATAAAGACGTAGCCTATGATCGTGGGGCTGTGGCCTATCGGCCTTATACGGGCAGTGATTTAAAGCCCAGCACGGCTTGGCATGCCCAGTTCGAGGATGTGAACAATGACGGGCTCTTTGATCTGTTCATTGCCAAAGGCAATGTGGATCGGATGCCGGATTTTGCGGCGCTAGACCCGAATAATCTCTTGTTGCAACGGCCTAATGGGACGTTCCAAGAAGTGGGCGATGTGGCGGGAATTGCTAGTTTTGCGGTGGCGCGCGGTGCTGCGCTTGCCGATTTCAACTTAGACGGCAAAATTGATCTTGTTGTTGTCAACCGCCGGACTCCGGCCAAACTCTGGCGCAATGTGACGACAGAGATGGGGCACTTTATCGCCTTGCGTCTGCAAACCGATGGACCAAACCGGGATGCGATTGGCGCGTGGATTGAGGTTAAGCATGGCGATCAGGTTATCCGCCGCGAGATTTCATCAGGTGGCGGTCATGCCGGTGGCGTAAATGGCTTTTGGCATTTTGGACTGGGCAATGCGAAGAGCGCCGATATCCGCGTGATTTGGCAGGATGGAACCCTTGGACCCTGGCAGACGGTTGCTGCGGATCAGTTTTATGGCCTGCGTCCCGATAAGGAACCATTAGCCCTCTTGCGATAGCACGCCGCCATTATTGTACTGTCGGCGCGAGCATGAATTGGGTAAGCGCTTCCTGCTCGGCTTTCGACAGTTTTAGACCGAGCTTTGAGCGCCGCCAAAGGATATCATCAGGTGTTTGCGCCCATTCTTGAGCGCGCAAATAGTCGATTTCGTTGGCAGACAGGGTTGAGCCAAACAGAACGCCTAAATCGGATGCGGTCTTTGCGTCGCCAAGGATTGTGCTTGTCCGGGTACCATAGCTCCGAACCAGCCTTGCAATGAGAGCGCGATCCAGTTGGGGACGGGACGCACAGAAGTCGTCGACCAGTGTTTGGTAGCCTGTAACGGGAAAGTCGCCGCCGGGTAGCGCGGCTTTTGCGGTCCATCCTGCTTTGGCCATCAGGCTCGGAAAATAGGGCGAAAAGTGTTCAAGTGCCGCTTCGGCCAACCGGCGATAGGTTGTGATCTTGCCACCGAAAATTGAGAGCAAAGGTGCTTGCTGATCCTTAGCATCCAGCTTGAGCACATAGTCGCGCGTTGCTTCTTGCGCTTTGCTGGCTCCGTCGTCGTAAAGCGGGCGGACGCCTGAATAGGTCCATACGACGTCTTCCCGCTGGATGGGGTGGATGAAATACTCATTGGCGGCTGACAGCAGATAAACAATTTCTTCTTCTGTCGCATGTACTTTGGCCGGGTCGCCTTTGTAGTCGCGGTCGGTTGTCCCGATCAGAGTGAAGTCGTGCTCGTAAGGAATAGCGAAAATGATGCGTCCGTCTTTGTTTT
>CANCAR010000024.1 GCA_947374125.1 Hyphomicrobiales bacterium
GCTTGTTTCGTTCACTGCCAGCGCCAGTGTGGATGCCACCCAAGCCTTCTCGGTCGCGCATTACCGGCCTTTAGCTTCCCAAATTCTAAAAAAACCCACATTTTCCGGCACTTTTTTCGATATTTTGCCCGAAAATGACCCGATTATCATTCTTCCCGGGCAAATTGGACTGGGGCCTGAATTCTCCAAAGATGCCAGCACCGCTCCGCGCTTTCAGGCCAAATTGGGAAGTGATGGTGAAAACCGGGTCAATACGCTTGGAAAAAGCGATCCTTTGCCCGATTTTGCCCCTGATTTTGCGGGTCAGACGCCGGATGCGAGTTACGACACCGACACGGAAACGCGTGGTATTTCAGAGGTTTATGTCAGATCACCCGATGCGGCTGCATTGGTTCGGGGCCTTACGTCATCGGGACTGACCCCGAAGGCTGTATCGACCGGTACAACGCCTCTGGTAACCGGGTATTCGACGCTGAGTCTGGCGCTTTTGCACCCCTCGCCGAACGTTTTGACGGCTTCGGTTGAGCGGTCGAGAGAGGGTGTTTCCATCGTGATCAAGGCGTTGCCACCGCCGAAAGCTGCCCCGCCGCAGCCGGTATATTCGGGTATTATTCCGGCGTCTGATTTAGAAAAAGAGCAACGCTGCTTGGCGGAAGCCGTGTATTTCGAAGCCCGCAGCGAACCCGAGCAAGGACAGGCCGCCGTTGCTCAAGTTGTTCTCAATCGGTTGAAAAGCGAATACTATCCTAAAACAATCTGCGATGTGGTCTATCAAAACCGAGAACGCTATTTAGGCTGCGAATTTACCTTCGCCTGCGAGGGAAAATCGCTCGCTGTGAATGAAACGGGCCCGTGGGCCGTGGCCTCCCGCATCGCCAAACAGGTCTATGACGGGGTGATTTTCAACGCCGAAGTCGGCTACTCCACCCATTATCACGCCGATTATGTGCGGCCTTATTGGGCCAAAGCGATGGAAAAACGCAACACCATCGGGCGGCATATTTTCTACAGCCTAAAACCCGGACTACCCGGCGGCGTGTGCCCCGGCTGCTTGCTGGCCAAGGTGGCGGGTTGAGGGTTTGAGGTGGATGGGGTGGGGGTTGAGGTAGATAGAGTGGGGTTTGGGGTGGGATAAAACGGCGTTAAAAATAGAGAAATTGCAACAATTGCCGGGAATTACAATTATAAGTTGCAATATATAATAAATGCACTTTAAAATTGAACTAATCTGACATCTTTTTGTCCTGTGATTATAGCGTAAAGAGGGGCATTACGCGTTGTACTCGGACGAGTTTAACGATAAAAAATTCACAATAAATTTACCGAATTGGGGAAGGGTCTAATTAGCTCGTCATTCTGTCCATCATTAAATGCTAAGCCGCCGGACATAGTGTCGAGCATGCCAAGGTACGTAGGTTCCAATGTCCGCAGCGCGCCACATCATTGCTCTGTTGAAGAGCCATATAGAGGGTGACAACAGTCGTTTTTTAACGACCGCGCTTCAGCTTGCCGCTCATGAGGCAAGGCAGGGGCATGGTAAACTTGCGACCGAAGTTCGCGATTTAATCGATGCCGCTAAATCGAAGGGTTCGGCCATTGAGCGGATCGTTGCTCCGGTTCCGATGGCGCAGCCCAAAGGTGAGCTTGCGAGTATTCTGGCGGTTCGATATCCCGATGTAAGACTTGCGGAGATGGTGCTTCCCGAATCCCTTTTATCAAAATTGAAACGCGTCATCCATGAGCAGCGGCAACAGGAACATCTTCGTGCGCATGGGTTGCGGCCAAGTCGAAAATTGCTTTTGGTAGGGCCACCCGGTGTCGGCAAGACCATGACGGCAGCGGCGCTTGCGGGTGAACTTAAACTACCCTTGTTTACCGTTGTTCTGGATGGGCTGATCACAAAATTCATGGGTGACACCGCGGGTAAACTTCGGCTCGTGTTTGATGCCATGGCTTCGACGCGCGGGGTTTATTTTTTCGATGAGTTCGATGCCATCGGCTCAAAACGCGCTGAGGGAAATGATGTTGGTGAAATCAGGCGAGTGCTCAATTCCTTCCTGCAATTTCTAGAGCAGGATGATAGCCAAGGGCTAATTATAGCTGCGACCAACCATGCGGAGCTTCTGGATAAGGCTTTGTTCCGTCGGTTTGACGATGTGATCGAGTATGGATTGCCAGACGTTGCATTGATCAATCGAATTTTCAAAAATCGATTAGCGGCGTTTGACACAAAGGCACTGGTTTGGGACGAGGTGTCCGAAGCGGCGATGGGTCTAAGCCCAGCCGAGATAGTCCGCGCGGCGGAGAGTGCGGCCAAGTCAGTTTTGTTAGCTGGTGATAAGCGAATTTTGTCGGGTGAGTTAGTTGCGTCCATTGTAGAACGGCGAAAGGCATCCTTCTTAAACGCAACTTGAGATTTTCATGACGGATTACCCGAGGAATAAGCCGCATCTTTTTATTGATGGAGGCGGTAGGGCTGAACAATATCGACGCCCTGCGCAGGCTATGCGTACGCCGCCGTTGCCGGGCCGAGATCGTGCAGCCCACGCGGACGCGTTATCTGCTTCAATTAGTGTTGCGCTTGAGGCGGCTCGTGCCCAACTGGGTGCGCGAGCAACCGCCGTAGCCGAGGGTGTGCCGGGTTTCTATTTGCAAATTGAATTTCCGGTCGGTGAGAAAGCGTTAATCGATCAACTCGGCAACAGGCAAAAACAGATTGAGGTAGTAGCAGTTCGCGAGCCGACGGGAGAAAACTCCTCGTTAACCGCTACTGTTTTCGTACCGGCCACAGCCGAGGCATACTATCAAGAAAAGGTAGAAGCTTATCGGACGGAGGTAACGCGAACGGGCCGCCCGAAGAACGAAACCCTAATTGCGCGGATGGAGTTTGTTCGTTTGGCGACGGCAAGATCGCTGTTCACCGATGACGACGCACTCTTTCCTGTCGGCGATGGTGCCGTGTGGTGGGAAATCTGGCTTCGAGACGGAAATTCGGATGTCTTTTCGCGGCTGGCTGCGAGATTGAACCTTCAAGTCAAGGACCACGCCGTTCGCTTTCCTGAACGTGAGGTTGTACTCGTTCTCGCAAACATCGAAACCATCGATCGTTTGGTCGCTAATAGCGATGTGGTGGCGGAGCTTCGGCGAGCGAAAGACACGCCTGCCTTCTTTATGGGGCTCGACGGCGGCGAACAATGGGCGTGGAGCGATGAGGCTTTAAATCGTTTGGCGCCACCTGCGGATGCGAATGTTGCCGTCTGCATTCTTGATAGCGGTGTCACACAAGGTCATCCTCTTCTTTCGCCAGCCCTCGACGTTGCTGATCTCCATACGATCAATCAAGGTTGGGGAACGGACGACCTCGAAGATAAATGGCGAGGCCATGGAACGGCTATGGCTGGAACCGCGCTTTACGGAGATTTGATTCCGATTCTTGCAGGTGGTGGTAACGTTACTCTCACGCATCGGCTAGAAAGTGTAAAAATCCTTCCTCCAAAGGGCTGGACTGGTGACGAGCTAGGCCTTTATGGCGCGATCACAGCTGAAGCGATTAAGGGCGTCGAAAATCAAGCCCCGAAGCGCAGACGGGCAATTGCGCTTGCGGTGACCAGCGAAAGTTCAATGCGCGGCAAGCCGTCGTCATGGTCATCAGCAATCGATCAACTTTGCTATGATAGAGATAATCCGCGATTGTTTGTTCTAGCTGCCGGCAATGTTCGTGGTAATCTTACGCCAAGTGATTACCCTGACAGAAACGATTTGGAGAATATAGATAACCCGGCTCAGGCATGGAACGGGCTAACTATTGGGGCGTATACCGAAAAAGTAGATCTCATTGATTCAACATATTTCGGCTACCGACCAATAGCCCCTGCAGGTGAACTTGCGCCAAGTAGTCGAACTTCGGTAAATTGGATAGGTCGAAACCAAAGAAGCTCGATTTGGCCGATTAAACCCGATGTTGTTTTTGAAGGTGGAAATTGGGCAACTGATAACAAAATCGTCGAAGATAAAGCTGATGATTTATTAATTTTGACAACCCATAATGAAATCAATAGTCGGCTTTTTAAATGTTTCGGGGAAACGAGTGCTGCGACTGCTCTTGCCGCAAAAATGGCGGCGGAGATTTGGGCCAGCAAACCGAGGTTTTGGCCTGAAACGGTTCGCGGTCTAATCGTGCATTCTGCGGACTGGACACCGGCCATGCGTGCTCAAATTGACGCGTGCCAACCAAATAAGAGTAATATTCACAAATTAGTTAGACGCTATGGCTATGGCGTACCGAACCTCGAACGCGCTTTAATGTCTTCACTAAATGATTTGACTTTGATGGTCGAGGACGCTCTCACGCCGTTTAACAAGGAGGGCAGCGCCGTAAAGACGCAAGACATGAAGGTGCATCAGCTACCTTGGCCGAAAGACGTTCTCGCTCAACTCGGCGACGCCCACGTCGAGCTTCGCGTCACGCTGTCGTATTTCATCGAACCGAATCCGGGCGAGCGCGGGTGGACTCGACGCCACCGATACGCGTCACATGGTCTTCGATTTGCCGTGAAGAATGCGACCGAGTCGTTGCCTGAGTTTCGGAGGCGCGTGAATGCCTCGGCGAGAGATGAGGATGACGGTGAGGCTGCGGGAGGCGTCACTGGAGGTGACGAATGGCTTCTTGGTCGGACCTATCGTAATCAAGGTTCCCTTCACTCGGACGTCTGGTCCGGTACGGCGGCCGATCTTGCCCAGCGCGATGCGATAGCGGTGTATCCTGTTGGTGGCTGGTGGAAAGAGAAGCCCTATCTCGAAAAATGGGACACCGAAGCGCGATATTCGTTAATTGTCACGATCAAGGTTCCGGATATCGATGTGGATATCTATACGCCAGTCGCGAACCAGATCGCGATTGTGGCCGAAATTGCCTGATGTTGTAGTTTTCAACGCATCGCCAGCACTTCGACTCGGTGCCTTTGGTGCAGCTCAGTCCTTCGACTCACATTGCTTTGCAATGTGGCTCAGGATGAGGGGTGTGATGTTTTTTCCGTCCTTGCGAGCGAACGCGAAGCAACCTAGCTAGCGGCAGTCTTTGATGTGCTATCGTCCGATTGCGCTTTACCTTAAACCATCAACTAGGTTGCTTCGTTCGTTATTTGAAAACGTTCAATGGACGTTTTTATTTGCTTCGCAAAACACGCCTCACCATTCGCAATGACGATTAATGAGGTCGCGCCTCACCTTGCAATGACGGAAATTCTTTAATCCACGCCAATATCCAACCCCAAATCGAGCACTTTTGCCGAGTGCGTGAGCGCGCCGACGGAGATCATGTCTACGCCGCTCTCGGCTATTGCTGCTACTGTTTCTAAATTCACGCCGCCCGAGGCTTCGGTCAGCATTTGGCCGTTTACGCGAGCAACGGCTTCGCGGAGGAGGGTGGGGGCCATGTTGTCCAGCAGCACGACATCGGCACCCTCTTTCAGAACCTCGTCGAGTTGGTCGAGCGTGTCGACTTCGATTTCGATTTTGATGAGGTGGCCGATGCTGGCTTTGACGGCGCGCAGCGCTGGGATCACGCCGCCTGCAACGGCGATGTGGTTGTCTTTGATGAGAATGGCGTCATCGAGCCCGAAGCGGTGGTTGAAGCCGCCGCCGCAGCGGACGGCGTATTTTTCGAACGCTCTGAGGCCCGGTGTGGTTTTACGCGTGCAGACGATGCGTGCTTTGGTGTGGGTTATCGCTTGCACATAGAGAGCGGTAAGCGTCGCGATGCCGGAGAGGCGGCCCATATAATTGAGCGCCACGCGCTCGGCAGAGAGGATGGCGCGGGCGGGGCCTTCGACGGCCAGCACGATATCGCCTTGTTTGACGCGGGAGCCATCGGGGAGATGCGTGTCGAAGCGGACAGCGGCGTCCATTCTGCGGAAGGCGGCGATGGCGATCTCGCTGCCGGCGATGACGCCATCTTGACGCGCGGCGAGGACGGCTCTTGCGCGTGCTGAGGCGGGGATGGTGGCGAGCGTGGTGATATCGCCCGCGCGGCCAAGGTCTTCGAGAAGGGCGGCTTTGACGGCGTCGTCTATGGTGAGGGGGTTGAGCATGGGATTTCTCTATCTTTCAATCCATTTAACCTCATGGTGAGCCGGTGCGAAGCACCGTGTCGAACCACGGTTTTTATCCTGAACCGCGTCCTTCGACTCTCGCCTTTGGCGAGGCTCAGGATGAGGTGGGTGGTTTATACCTTCACCCCAAAACCTCCGCCACAATCGCCCGCATCTCGGCAAGCGTAAACTTGGACCGATGCGCGAGCGTTGGCTTGGCTTCAGGATAATCGGAGCGGTAATGCCCGCCGCGGCTCTCAAGCCTTGCATAGGCGGCTGCTGCCACAAACAACGCCGCGCGTGCCATGGCCGTAAGCTCGGGGGCTTCGCCTGTCGCCTCGATATCGGCGAGCGTCCAGATGGCGGTCATGAGGCCTGTCTTGTTGCGGATGACGCCGACATGATCGGTCATGGTTTGGCGGAGCATGTCGACGAGATCGGGGTCGAACGGGATGGCTTGTGCCTTGCCCTTTTTCGTCAACGTGACGGGGCTAAGCGAAGCGGGTAAAGCCTCGGCCACGCGGGCGGCAAACACGATGGCTTCTAAGAGCGAGTTCGATGCCAGACGGTTCGCGCCATGCACGCCGGTGGAGGCGACTTCGCCGATGGCCCAGAGGCCTTCGCTGGAGCTACGGCCCTCCGGGGAGGTTAGTACTCCGCCCATGTGGTAGTGTTCGGCAGGCGCAATGGGGATGAGGTCAGTGGCGGGGTTGAGGCCTGCGGATTGGCAGGTGGCGTAGACCGTGGGGAAGCTCTCGGCGAAGCGGGGGCCGATGGCCGTGCGGCAATCCAAAAATGCACCGCGTCCGGCTTGGATCTCGGCGAAAACGCCACGGGCCACGATGTCGCGTGGGGCGAGTTCGGCGTCTTTATGCAAGGCCAGCATGAAGCGTTTGCCCGCTGTGTTGACGAGCGTTGCGCCTTCGCCCCGGAGCGCTTCGGTGGCAAGCGGCGCGGGGTCGCGGCCAATCGCTATGGCGGTTGGGTGGAATTGAACGAATTCCGCGTCTGCGATGACCGCGCCCGCGAGCGCCGCCATGCTGATGCCGTTGCCGCAGGCTTCTTTTGGGTTGGTGGTCATCGCGTAGATATGGCCGATGCCGCCGGTGGCGAGCACGACATCGCTGGCCTGGTAATGCGTGCGCTGGCCCGCTTCATCGGTTGCTGCAACGCCTGTGACGCGTGCGCCTTCGGTCAGCAGCGCCTCCGCGGTCATGCCTTCATGCACGGTTATGGAGGGGGTTGTACGAACGGCAGCAATGAGCGCCTGCATGATGGCGGCCCCAGCCATATCGCCGCGCACGCGCACGATGCGGCGCTCGGAATGGGCGGCCTCGCGCGATTGGACGAGATGGCCTTCAAGGTCTTTATCAAACGGCACGCCGAAACGTAGGAGATCGCGCACGCGGTCGCCCGCCTCGCGGGCCATGCCGAGTGAGATGGCTTCATCGACAATACCGCCACCGGCTGCGAGCGTATCGGCGGTGTGCTTTTCAGGCGTATCGCCTTCGGCCATGGCAGCCGCAATGCCGCCTTGCGCCCATGCGGAGGATGCGCCTTCACCGAGCGGTGAGGTGGCGAGCACCGTGACGGGACGAGGGCTCAGTTTTAACGCGCAGAAGAGGCCTGCTAAGCCGCCGCCGACGATGACAACGGAATTACTCATCTCCCGAGCGCAATCATCCGCTCAACCGAGGCGCGGGCTTTTTGGGCAATGGCGGGATCGACGATCACTTCATCGCGGAGATAGACGAGGCTATCCAAAATCTTTGGCAGCGTGATGCGCTTCATATGCGGGCAGAGATTGCAGGGGCGGATGAAATCAACCTCCGGCACTTCGGCGGCGACATTCGACGCCATCGAGCATTCGGTGACCATGAGCACGCGCTTGTGCTGGCCGGTTTTGACCCAATCAATCATATGCGCGGTGGAGCCGGTGAAATCGGCTTCTGCCAGCACATCGGGCGGGCATTCGGGATGCGCGATGATCTCAATGGTGGGGTCGGCCTCGCGATAGGCGCGGAGTTCTTCACCCGTGAAGCGCTCATGCACTTCGCAATGGCCCTTCCAGAGGATGAGCTTTACCTTCGTTTGGGTGGCGACATATTGGCCAAGATATTCATCGGGCAAAAAGATAACCCGGTCGACGCCGAGGCTTTCGACGATTTGCACGGCGTTGGAGGAGGTGCAGCAGACATCGGTTTCGGCTTTAACGTCCGCCGACGAGTTGACATAGGTGACGACCGGTACGCCGGGGTAGCGCTGTTTGAGCAAGCGGACATCGGCCCCGGTGATGGAGGCGGCGAGCGAGCATCCCGCGCGCGTATCGGGGATGAGGATGGTCTTTTCGGGGTTCAGGAGCTTTGATGTCTCGGCCATGAAATGTACGCCGCATTGCACGATGATATCGGCATCAACCTCGGTGGCCTTGCGGGCAAGCTGGAGCGAGTCGCCGACGATATCAGCGACGCCGTGGAAGATTTCCGGCGTCTGGTAATTATGCGCAAGGATGACGGCGTTGCGCTCTTTCTTCAGCCGATTGATCGCCGCGATATAGGGCGCGTGGAAGGGCCATTCGACCGAAGGGATGACGTGTTGTACGCGGGCGTAAATATGCGCCGTCTCGCGCTCGATTTCCGGCGTCCACTCAAGGTTGGGCATGGGGAGAATGCCCAACCGCTTGACGAGCGGCGAGGGCGCACCTTGGGGCAGAGGCTTCGTGGCGGTAGACGCAACAGACGATAAAGCGCTCATCATTCTCTCCGTTATACTCTTTAGGAGCATAATAGCGGGGCGAAAAGACCGGCGGTTTCGCCAGCCTGCCTCCCCAAAGGTATAAATGCTCATTTAGAGCATAAGAATTATACGCCTGATAGGGGAGATTGGATAGATGGAAAATGAGGTGTGGGGGGAAATATCAGCCGTCATTGCGAGCGATCAGCGAAGCAACCCAGCTAGCGGTCATTGAAGGGGTGCGATTTAACGGTTGCATCGTTTTCGAAACCATCAACTGGGTTGCTTCGTTCGTCGATCGAATCGATCCACAGGATCGTTTCGTTCTTGCTTCGCAAGAACCACTCCTCACCGCTCGCAATGACGGGAAAATGTTTTTTTACCCACTTATCGCCGAGAAATCCGCCACCGCTCTCGTCGCCTCACGGAAGGACGCTAACAAGCGCAAGCGGTTGGCGCGGATGTCGTGGTCTTCCGCATTGACCAATATTTTATCGAAGAAGGCATCGACCGCCGGGCGAAGCTCGGCGAGGGCTTTCATGGCACCGGCGAGATCCTCTTTGGCTACATGCTCGCGTGCCTGGCGGGTGGCGACGTCGAGGACTTCAGCGAGCACTTTCTCTTCCGGCTCGCCTTTGGCTTTGATGAGGTGAAGATCGATGGCTTCGTTGTAGCTTTTGCCGTCTTTCTTCTCTTCCGCTTTGAGAATATTGGCCGCGCGGCGGAAGCCTGCCAGCAGGTTGGTGCCGTCATCTGTGGCAAGGAAGGCATCGAGCGCTTCGACGCGTTTGACGATCATTAAGAGATCATCCTGCTGGCCTGAGCCAAGAACGGCGTCAATCAAATCATGCCGCTGGCCTTGATCGCGGAGATAGACTTTCAGGCGGTCGTGGAAGAAGGCGAGGAGGCTGTCATCGACATGATGCTGCGACAAAGGAAGGCTAATATGGTTTTCCAAAATCAACCGCACAACACCCAACGCAGCTCTTCTTAACGCATACGGATCTTTCGAGCCGGTGGGCTTCTCATCAATCGACCAAAAGCCCACAAGCGTGTCGAGTTTATCCGCCAACGCAACTGCAATCGAAACCGCATCCTTAGGCACGACATCACTCGGGCCTTGTGGCTTGTAATGCTCTTCCAAGGCTGCCGCCACGCTTGCATCCTCACCTTGGCGCGTTGCGTAATAGCGGCCCATCAGGCCCTGCACTTCGGGGAATTCGCCGACCATTTCGGAGACGAGATCGGCTTTGCACAACAGGGCCGCTTGTGCGGCTTTATTGACATCGGCTTTGACGATGGGGGCAAGTTCTTTGGCGAGCGCGACAAGGCGTTCAACGCGCTGATGCTGCGTGCCGAGTTCAGCGTGAAACGTGATGCTTTTCAGCTTCTCCAACCTATCTCCAAGCTTCACCTTCAAATCGGTTTCCCAGAAGAATTTCGCATCCGACAGACGCGCGCGGACGACACGTTCATTCCCACTGACAATGGTGGCACCATCATCTTTTGCGATCATGTTCGAGGTGAGCAGGAATTTGTTTGCCAAGGCGTTCGAGCCTGCCTGACGCAACACAAAGCATTTCTGATTGGCGCGGATGGTGGCGCGGATCACCTCCGGCGGGATATCCAAAAAGCGCTCTTCAAACGAGCCCATCAGCACTACGGGCCACTCCACAAGGCCTGCGACTTCCTCTAACAATCCATCATCTTCCACCAATTCCAAGCCTTGCGCGAAGGCTAAATGGCGGGCATCGTTGACGATGATTTCTTTGCGGCGATCGGTGGAGAGCACCACTTTGGCGGCTTCGAGCTTGGCGACGTAATCCTCATAACGGCGCACATGGATGGCCGCTGGGGCCAGAAAGCGATGGCCATAGGTGATGTCGCTTGAATGCAAGCCATCCACCTCGAAGGGGATAATCTCCGGCGTCTCGGTATCCGAACCAAAGGTGCAAAGAATGGAATGCAGCGGACGCACCCAGCGCAACGCGCCCGGCTCAGACGATGCTTTGCCCCAGCGCATGCTTTTGGGCCAAGGGAAGGATTTGATGATGCCGGGAATGATCTCGGCAATCACGTCAGGCGTGGGACGGCCTTTGCTCTCCACGATGGCGATATAGAAATCGCCTTTCTTCGGGTCAGTTTGAATCGTGGCTTGCGACAAATCGGTAAGCCCGGCGCCTTTCAAAAACCCGTCGATGGCCTGTTGCGGCGCGCCGACGCGCGGGCCTTTTTTCTCCTCGCGCACATCGGGCTGATGCGCCGGCAGACCCACAATATGCAATGCCAAACGACGCGGCGTGGCAAACGCTTGCGCGCCTTCATAGAGGCAACCGCGCTCGACCAAGGCATTGGTCACAAGCGATTTCAAATCCTCAGCCGCACGACGCTGCATGCGGGCAGGAATTTCCTCGGAGAAGAGTTCAAGCAGAAGATCGGGCATTGGAGGACTTTCCAGAAATTAAATCGATGATGTCGCGGGCGGCGAAGAGGCGGGGGTTGGCCTCGTTTGGTATCTCTTCAAGAATTTTTTCTTTTAGAAGCGTTTCGACTGTCGTTCTCGCAGTGTGATATGTCACATCGAGTCTTTTCTGAACCGCAGGAATGCTAACAATTGGTAATTCGAACAAATGATCGACAACGGTTAAAGGATTGTTGGACCGGTAGTCACGTTGAAGGCGTTCACGATATCCGGTTTGTAGTGACAAAATTTGTTCGGCAAGCGTGATCGTGTTTCGAGCAGAATCCCGCATGACGGCGAGGAAAAAAATAATCCATCCTTCCCAATCACCGTTTCGTGAAACAGCAAACATGCGGTCAATATACTCGTCTTTGCGTTCCTCAAAGACAGGTGACAAATAGAGAAGCGGTTGGATGAGTTTATTTCTCATAAAAAGATGCAAAATTATCAACATACGGCCCACCCGACCATTACCATCGGCAAAGGGGTGTATCGTTTCGAATTGGTAATGGATAAGCGCAGAATCGATGAGCGTATCGATCCCATTGTCGTCGTGGTGCCAATAGCGTTCTAAGGCGTCCAGACATTCGAGAGTGTGTTTTGAGGGCGGCGGAACAAAACGAGCAGCTTCAATGCCTTTACCATGCGTGCCGATAAAGTTTTGATGTTGTTTAAATTCCCCCGCCCGAATTGTGGACCCTCGCCCGCGCCCAACATCTTTTAGCAAGGTGCGGTGTGCATCCCGAAGTGTGCGCAAGGACAGAGGAAGATCGGTAAGGCTTGCTATGGCCTCTGCTAGCGCACGGCTATAATTGAGAACTTCGCGGGTATCGGGCGTTGCAACCGTCTCACCGCCAGCTTCTGCGATGAGCAATGCGTCCACCGTCGTATACGTGCCTTCCATGCTTGATGAGCTGATGACTTCGCGGCGTTGCAACGGCCGGATCAGGAGATGGGGATTTCTCACAGTTCGGCCAATCCCGTTTAACTCGCCAATCGCTTCGGCGGCTTCACTCAAAGGGCGGGCAAGTCGGGCATAATCTAAGGTGTACGGCGGCAGAGGGTGAGGGACAAAGGCCCATTGTCCCATCTCAGTTGAGACAAGTGCTCCTGTCGGTGAAGTGGCAAAATCAGCGTGTTGCATAAAACTACACTCCTCACCTCATTCATTGTACTAAACCGCCAATTTTTACAATCTAGATTGCAGGCATTGTAGTTTGATACAATGAATTTAATCGGAAGGCGGCTGGTCCGCTCCCTCACACCGCCTTATGTGAACCATCACAGAGCGGGCTATTCTTGGTGTGCTTGCAGGTACAGAAGAACGCCTTTTTATCCGCATCCGCCGTCCAAGCCATGGGCGAGAAGTCGGAGCCTTTGTGCGAGCCATCGCAGAAGGGTTGGTTCTTCGATTGGCCGCAGGCGCACCAATAATAGGTTTCGCCGGCTTTAACGTCGACGGGGAGGGGGGCTTTGCCAGCAATGTGGGGAGCGGTCATGGGTGAGGTTCCTTAATTGGAGAGAAATGATTAAGCGCCGCCGCCTTCGGTGCGAAGCCACGCCTCGCCGCAAGCCTTCGCCAGTTCGCGCACGCGGAAAATATAGCTCTGTCGCTCGGTGACCGAGATCACGCCGCGGGCATCGAGCAGGTTGAAGAGATGGCTCGCTTTGATGCATTGGTCGTAAGCGGGGAGTGCCATTTTATGGCGTTGGTCATTCGCGCCCGACGATGGGTTGCCAAATTCAAGCAAGGCTTTGCATTCGGCTTCGGCGTCTTTGAAATGCTGGGCGAGGTTTTCGGTATTCGCGGCTTCAAAATTATGGCGTGAATATTCTTGCTCGGCTTGCAAAAACACATCACCGTAGGAGATTTTCTCCTCGCCATCGAGGCCGTTGAAATTGAGGTCATAGACGTTTTCGACGCCTTGCACATACATGGCCAAGCGCTCAAGGCCATAGGTAAGCTCGCCCGCCACGGGGGAACATTCAACGCCTGCAACTTGTTGAAAGTAGGTGAATTGGCTGACTTCCATGCCATCACACCAGCATTCCCAGCCAAGCCCCCACGCGCCGAGCGTTGGGCTTTCCCAATCGTCCTCGACGAAGCGGATATCGTGGAGTTCGGGATCAATGCCGATGGCGTACAGTGAGCGGAGATAGAGGTCCTGCAAATTTGGCGGCGAGGGTTTGATGATGACTTGGTATTGGTAATAGTGCTGCAAGCGGTTGGGGTTTTCGCCGTAGCGGCCATCTTTGGGCCGACGCGAGGGCTGCACATAGGCGGCTTTCCAATGTTTTGGGCCTAGCGCGCGTAAAGTGGTGGCGGGGTGAAAGGTGCCCGCGCCGACTTCCATGTCATAAGGCTGCAAGATCACACAGCCTTGCTCCGCCCAGAAGCGGTGAAGGGTTAGGATCAACGCTTGGAAGGAGCGCTGCGGGTTCATGGAATCGGGAGGGGTATTAGACATCTCGTGGACCGCTTGATTTCAATTGGATTTATTGCGCTGCACCGTAGGGAAGGCGGTCGTGCCGGTCAAGGTCGCTTGAGTGTTAGCAAGCCGCAGGAGATCATACAATTTAACGTTGACAATCGCAGTATATACTACGATTTTAGAGTCTATGGATGGCAAGCAATTCATCAAAGCGGCGCGGCAATGGGCAAGGCTAAACGGCGTTGCGTTTGAAATTGAGAAATCACGCGGCAAAGGTGGCCATCAAATGCTGCGGATCGGTAGTCGATGGACGACCGTTCAAACCGGAGAACTGAAGCCCGGTGTTTTTTATGCGATGCTGAAGCAATTGGGCATTCCCAAAGAGGAATTTTGATATGCGGACATGGACCTATCCGGCTCACATTGAGCGGCATGACGAAGCCGATTACGTGGTTACCTTTCGCGATATTCCCGAAATTATAACGGGGGGTACTTCGCTTGGGGAAGCCATTCGAAATGCTGAGGACGCGTTGGAAGAAGTGATCTTATCTTATCTTGCTCGCGGCTTGGCTATTCCGTTACCAAAGCCTGCTCGGAAAGATGAACATAGCGTTATTTTAGCGCCGATAACGGCATCCCGCGCGGCGTTGGCGAACCTTATGCGCGATCAAAAAATTACCAATGTTGCCCTTGCTGCTCGAATGGGAAAGAGCGAGGGCGCGATCAGGCGTCTGATGGACGGCTCGGCCAATGTGAAAATCGACACGGTTGTCGAGGCGAAGAAAGCCTTGGGCCGCAACGCTATTTTTAGCGACGAGAGGGTTTAAAGCCCTCATCCGAGCGGGCGCTTTTTTGGGGCAATGCTACTCAATCACCGTCGCTTTCACCCACCATTCGGGGTACTCGCGCGTCAAAAACTTAGCCGCCTTGGCGGCTGCGCGGCAGCTGTCGAAGACGCCGAACACGGTGGCACCTGAGCCTGACATGCGGGCAAAGCGGCAGTCAGCCAGAGAAGTGAGGGCAGATTGCACCGCACCGATAACAGGCAAGAGCGCTGTTGCCGCCGCTTGCATGTCGTTGCGGGCCTGCCGAAGGTTTTGGAGGAGGGTGGGGCTCGTGAGATCAGAGGCGATCATGGGATGGGCTGCGCTTGGATGTATTTCACCCGGTTTGAGGCCAATTTCTTTGAATACGGCGGGCGTGGGTGAGCCTTGCCGTGGGTTGACCAGAACGGCAAAGAGGCGCGGTAGGGTCAGCGTGTTGCCAAGCTCTTCGCCGATACCGCGCATCATACGCGCTTGGCTCGCAAGGCAGACAGGAACATCCGCGCCGGTTGCGAGGGCCGCTTCATAGAGGGCAGGATCATCGGGCGAGAGGTGATTGAGCCGGGCGATCAGTCTGAGCGCTGCTGCTGCATCGGCCGAACCTCCGCCCATGCCGGATGCGATGGGGAGGCGCTTAACAAGGCGAAAGGCACCCCGTTTGAGGCTTGGCTTAAGCTCGATCAGCTTGGTGACGGCTTTGAGGATGTGATTGTCCGACCCATCGCCCAACTGCGACGCCTCTGGGCCGGTGATCGTCAAGGAGAGGGCTTTGCCTTCAACCAGCTCCAGCCCGTCACCGATACCGGCGAAGGCCACGAGGCTTTCTAGCGTGTGATAGCCATCCTCGCGTCTTTGCGTGATATGCAAAGTGAGGTTAATTTTGGCGCGCGCCCGCGACGAGCCGACCCAAGCCATGGCTAATTAGCCACCATTGCCTGAACCGGCGGGTGGAGCCAGGTCGTCCGACAATCCCTTTTCGATTTTTTCCAAGATCCGGGGAAGATCCTCAGGCTCTGGCTTTAGATCGCGTGCGTGGTTCCACTGGAACGACGCTTCGAGCTTGCGCCCTAAACGCCAATAGACATCGCCAAGATGATCATTGATCGTTGGATCAGCAGCTTTGAGTTGAACGGCCCGCTCCATTAATTGCAGCGCGTTTTCATATTGACCCAGGCGATAATAGGCCCAGCCGAGGCTATCGACAATATAGCCATCGGTCGGGCTTTGCTCGACCGCGCGGCGAAGCATGCGAAAGGCCTCGTCCACATTCGCGCCCTGCTCGATCCAAGAATAGCCAAGGTAATTGAGCACCAAAGGTTGGTCGGGCGCTAATTCAAGCGATTTACGGAAGTCGGCCTCGGCTTCCGGCCAACGCTTTAACCGTTCAAACGCAATGCCACGCGAATAGAACAGGCTCCAATGGCCGGGATTGGGTGCCCCAGCGGCCGTGATCGCGCCAGAATAGGCCTCAGCCGCCTCCGCATAAGCCTTTTTCGAGCGATAGACATTGCCAAGGGCCACCAAAGGTTCGGTAGGGTCGGTGAGGCGCTTCTGTGTTTCTTTCAGCAGCGATATCGCCTCGTCCGAACGGCTCAATTGTTCGAGGTTCAAGGCCCGCTGAATGTCTGCTGAAACGCGCAGAGGTGAATCCGGTTGGACCTTTTCATAGGCTTCAACCGCTGATTCAAGCTGTTTGATACGCTCATAGGTTTCCGCAATGGCGATATTGGCAGGGGCGTGATCGGGCTGGATCCAGGTGGCAAGGCGCAGGTAGATGAGCGATGATAATTCGTCGCCATCGCGCGTAACCGCACTGCCAAGGCCAAACAACACTTCGGCCACGCCTTGTTGTTCGGTCTTGATGCGTTCTTCAAGCGGCTTGCCCGTATCCAACCGACTAAGCGCATCGCGCACGATCGGATGCCGGGGGAAAATTTTGGCAATCTCCAGATAAACGTCTTTGGCGTCTTGTACCTTGCCGACCGAATAGAGATAGCGCGCATAGATATCAGCCGTGATGACGGCCCGTTTATCCGCCTCATAGGCCGTTTTCAGCAATTGCAGCGCATCTTCTGGACGACCGCCGATCTTGGCGATCAGCCCTGCATGTAGGTTGCGGAATGGCTTGGTGGCGGGATCATCGGGGATCTTGTCGATCACCTCCAAGCCTTTACGCGCATTGCCGGACCCGAGCCAGGCCCAAGCCGTTAGCAAAGCGGCGGTCAGATCACCGCTTTGTTTGCCGCTACTGCGGCGCAGATAGTTTTTTGCGGTGGCAAACTGCCCATCGCGCAAGGCATTGATCGCCATGACGAGCTGAACGATCCCGTTATTGGGGCTTTTCCGGCCTATGGCTTGGCCCAAGCGGATCGCTTCCGGCATATTGCCTTCCGCCAGCAAGGTGACAAAGGCACGCTCGGCCAGATCGGCGCTGTGCGGATCGAATTTAAGCGATTCGGAATAAAACTGTGCGGCTGCGGCCGTATCGGTTGATAAACCAGCGACAAGCGCTGCCAGATAATTGCCAGACAGTGTCTCGGCTAAGGGAAGATTGGTCGACTTCGCCTTCTCGGTTGTCGCATGAGCGGAACCGGAAAAGGCTGCGGCGATGCAAAGAACGGCGCACACCGTGAAAAGCCCGGCGAATTGGTCCCTCGGTCGGGCGAAAAGGCGAATCATGCGGTGAGGCCGTTGGTTCTGGCGTTGAAGATGCATCGTGTGTCGATAAAGGTCTGCCTCTTAAAATGGAAGGAAAACAATAAGGTTTCGTTACATGTTTGGATAATTCGGTCCGCCGCCGCCTTCTGGTGTGACCCAAGTGATGTTTTGGGCCGGATCTTTGATGTCGCAGGTTTTGCAATGGACGCAGTTTTGCGCGTTGATCACGAATTTTGGATCGGTTTTCGTCTCGACATTCGCATAGACGATTTCATACACGCCAGCTGGGCAATAAAGCCGCGCCGGTTCGCCGTAAAGCGGTAGGTTTTTACCTACGGGAATGGAGGCATCGGCCAGTGTCAAATGCGATGGCTGGTCTTCCTCATGGTTGGTGGAGGCCAAAAAGACCGAGGAAAGTTTGTCGAACGACACCACGCCATCGGGTTTGGGATAGGTGATCGGCTTTACCGCGCGAAGCGGTTGCAGCGTTTCAAAATCAGCCTTGCCGTGGCTTAGCGTGCCAAACAGCGAGAAGCCGAACAGCTCGTTGGTCCACATGTCGAGGCCACCAAGGCCGATACCGAGATAGGTGCCGAATTTTGACCAGAGCGGCTTCACGTTCCGTACCTTGCGCAAATCGCGGCCGATAGCGGAGAAACGCCATCCAGCTTCGTAATCGGTCAACTCGTCGTTGGAGCGGCCTTCGTGGATCGCTAAGACAATGTGATCGGCGGCCTGAATGCCGGACAGCACCGCATTATGCGAGCCCTTGATGCGCGCCACATTCACAAACCCTGCCGCGCAGCCAATCAGCGCGCCGCCGGGGAAGGTGAGCTTGGGGGCGGATTGCCAGCCGCCCTCGGTGATCGCGCGCGCACCGTATGAGAGGCGCTTGCCGCCCTCAAACGTATCGCGGATCATCGGATGCGTTTTGAAGCGCTGGAATTCATCGAACGGCGAGAGGGTGGGGTTTTGGTAATTTAAGTGAACGACGAAACCAACGGCGACCAGATTGTCTTCGAGGTGATAGAGGAACGAACCACCGCCCGTTGTGCCATCGAGCGGCCAGCCGAAGGAGTGCTGAACGAGGCCCTGATGGTGCTTATCGGGCGCCACCTGCCAGAGTTCTTTAATGCCAATGCCGTATTTTTGTGGGTCGCGGCCTTCATCAAGGCGGAAGTTTTTGACAAGCGTCTTGGTGAGGCTGCCGCGTGCGCCCTCCGCAAACAAAGTATATTTCGCGCGAAGCTCCATGCCGCGGGTGAAGCTGTCTTTCACGTCGCTTTGCTTGGAAATACCCATATCGCCGGTAGCAATACCGACAACTTCGTCCTTTTCGCCATAGAGCACTTCGGCTGCGGCGAATCCGGGATAAATCTCAACGCCCAGCGCCTCGGCTCGCGTTGCCAGCCAACGGCAGACATTGCCCAGCGAGACGATGTAATTGCCGTGATTCGACATGAGTTTGGGCATCAGGAAATTGGGTAGACGAATGCCGCCCGCGGGACCCAAGAAGAGGAAATGATCGTCGGTGACGGCGGTTTTGATCGGCGCATCGGCGTCGTCGCGCCAATCGGGGATCAGACGATCCAGCCCGATGGGGTCGATAACCGCGCCTGAGAGGATGTGGGCCCCGACTTCGGAGCCTTTTTCGACCACAACGACCGAAAGCTCAGGGTTTTTCTGCTTTAACCGAATGGCAGCCGACAAGCCTGCAGGCCCAGCGCCAACGATGACAACATCAAATTCCATGCCCTCGCGCGGGGACATGCGTGCCTCAGCCAATTCCATGAAGTACCCTCTTCATCACCTATTGGGAATCACCTATCGGGACGTATGAGACCCGTGTTTCTCTCTATCGCAAGACTTTCGTCCACCTGCAACCGTCCACGACACTGTTTAAGCATGACTGCGACGAAATGCTGGAAGTTTTCGTCGAGGGACAATAGAGTTTTTTTATGACTGGAGATGTGCATCACCAACGAAAAATCGCAGCCGAGCTGATTGCGTGGCATCTTGCGGTTGGCGTTGACACGCCTTTGGACGATTTGCCGCATGATCGGTTTAGGGAAGCGGCCACCGAGGCCGCACTTCCACGTGAAGCGGCGAGGCGGGTGGGTGAGGGCGCGCCGAGCGGTGGATCTAACGTCCGTACCCGTGAAGAGGCCGCCGCGGTTCCGATGGTTACGCCTGGGCCCGCGGATGATTGGGTTCGTGAAGCGCACGCGCGGGCTGCCGCTGCGCCGTCTTTAGAGGCTTTACGGGAAACCATAGCTCACTTTGAAGGATGCTCGTTAAGCCGCACCGCTAAGAGCCTGATTATGGCGCGTGATGCGACAGAAGGCACAATAATGGTGATCGGTGACGCCCCTGAAGCGGATGATGACCGCAGCGGCGAGGCGTTTTCAGGCAGGCCCGGGGTATTGCTGGATGCGATGCTCAAAGCGATCGGGCTTGAGCGTTCATCACTTGTGCTTACCACCGCGATCCCTTGGCGGCCGCCGGGTAACCGAGCGGCAACCGCTCAAGAACTCGATGTTTGCGCGCCGTTTCTGGTACGTCAGGTTGAACTCGTCAAGCCGAAGCTCATTCTCGCCTTGGGTGCCATGCCTGCCCAACTCTTGGCCCGGCGGAGCGAAAGCATCTTGAAGCTACGCGGGCAATGGCTCAGCGTGGAAAGCAAGGGAATGACGGTGCCGATATTGGCCACTCTGCCGCCGGTCTATCTGTTGCGGCAACCCATGCAAAAGCGTTT
>CANCAR010000025.1 GCA_947374125.1 Hyphomicrobiales bacterium
ATACCGGGGGAAGAAAAGCTAAGGCTGGTCGATATGCCGGGCTATGGCTTTGCAAAGGTCTCGAAAGAAAAAATATCGACCTGGACGAAGCTCATGCATGCCTATCTGCAAGGTCGCTCTTCGCTGATGCGGGTGTTTGTGCTGGTGGATGGTCGCCACGGATTGAAGCCGCCTGATCTTGAGATGTTCGATTTGCTCGATGCGTCCGCCATGCCCTATCAGGTGGTGCTGACGAAAAAAGACGAGGTCAAAAAATCCGATATTGAAGCTCGTATTGAGTCGGTAAAGGCCGGATTGATCAAGCGCCCGGCAGCTTATCCGGAAGTGCTCTTCACCTCATCGGAAACGGGCGAGGGCATGGGCGAATTGCGCGAGGGCATTGTTCGGCAGCTTCTTGAGCGGGGCGTGGTGGCGTAATGACCCGCTTTGAGCGTTTCCTTGCTGCACTTTCTGGGCTTTTGGGAGCCGGAGGCGTAGCGCTTGCTGCGGCCGCCGCCCATGTGGCTCAAGGCTCGTCGCTCGATTCGGCGGCGCTCTTAGCGCTTGTGCATGCGCCTGCCATTCTAGCCGGCTTAGCGGGCCTTCGGAGCGGTGTTCTGCATCGCCGAATGGGGCTTTTGGCCATCGTCGGTTTAGGCCTCGGTACGGTATTGTTTTCAGGTGATCTTGCTGTCCGCGTTTTTGCAGGCCACTCGCTCTTTCCAATGGCTGCGCCTACGGGTGGCGTGATCCTCATTGGCGCTTGGCTGCTGCTTGCTATCGCTGGAATTTTTACACCAGCCGCACGCTAACCCCCGCGACAAAATCAAGCCGATGGGGTAAGAGGCCCGATAAAGACCAATAAGGCACGATACGAGGGCATCCATGACCAAAGCTAATCCGCACGAGCAAGCCGAACTTCTGGTCCACGCGCTGCCGCATATGCTCCGGTATGACGATGCCACTATTGTCGTGAAATATGGCGGTCATGCGATGGGCGACGAGCAGATGGCGCGGGATTTCGCAAAAGATATGATTTTGCTTGAACAGTCTGGGGTAAACCCGGTGGTGGTGCATGGCGGCGGCCCGCAGATCGGCGCGATGCTGGCGCGGCTCAATATTAAGAGCGAGTTTGCTGCTGGATTGCGCGTGACCGACAAGGCCACGATGGATGTGGTGGAGATGGTGCTGGCCGGCCTCATCAACAAGCAGATCGTCGGCTTCATCAACAATGAAGGCGGCCGCGCCATTGGCCTTTGCGGCAAAGACGGCAATATGGTCACGGCGTCTAAAGTGACGCGTACGGTAGTGGATGATTCAACCAAGCTCGAAACCGAAGTCGATTTGGGCTTTGTGGGCGAGCCCGCAAGCGTGGATAGCCGCGTGTTGGAAGCGCTTTTAGGGCGTGAACTCATTCCGGTCCTCGCGCCCGTATGCAACGGGGTGGATGGGCAAACCTACAATGTGAATGCCGATACATTTGCGGGCGCGATTGCAGGTGCGTTGAAGGCCAAGCGTCTTTTATTGCTCACCGATGTCCCCGGCGTTTTGGACAAAAATAAAAACCTCATCCCGGAACTCAATATCGCGCAAATCCATGCTTTGATCGCGGATGGCACCATCACGGGCGGCATGATCCCGAAGGTAGAAACCTGCATTTACGCGCTGGAGCAAGGCGTTGAAGGCGTGGTTATTCTCGATGGCAAAGTGCCGCATTCGGTGCTGCTTGAACTTTTGACCGATCACGGCGCTGGGACATTGATCACGCGGTAGGTCATTAAGGATTGAAACACGAGGCTTTTTTGTGTTTACAATAGCAACACAATGATATAATTTGGCCGTTATGAGTGAGTCATTAGTCTCGGCCGACATCAATATTCACCTGCGAGCGCGGGCAAAAGATCGCGACCTGATTGATCAGGCGGCAGAGCTCGTCGGTGCTAACCGTTCGCAGTTTATGCTTGCTTCGGCTGTCAAAGAGGCCAAAAATATTCTGCTCGATCAATCGACGCTCTATGTCGATGCACAGTCCTTTCAGGCTGTTATGGATTGGATGGACCGTGAAGCGACTTCGGAAGAGCAAATGGGTATGAACAGACTTCGCGACGCAAAGACGCCTTGGTCAAAGACGCCTGGGCATGGTGAGTGACCTATCGCTATTCCTTGCGCCGCCGGTTTTATTGACCGAGCAGCATGATACAGCTTCGTTTGATAGTGGCGAGACTGTAATGGACGAGTGGTTGCGCAACCGTGCGTTGACCAATCAACAATTGGCGGCAAGTCGCACCTACGTCATCTGCCCGAGAAATTCACTGCGCATTATTGCTTATTTCGCATTGAGTGCCGCGCAGATTTTGGCCATTGAGGTGCCCAGCTCCATGCGCCGTAATATGCCGCGCAATATTCCGGCGATTTTGTTGGGTCGTTTGGCGATTGACCGGTCGTATCAAGGTAAAGGTCTAGGCCGTGCTATTCTACGGGATATTGTTAGCCGCGCATTACGATCAGACTTTGCAGCAAGATTACTCATCGTCCATGCAATCTCGCCCGACATCGAAGCGTTTTATGTTCGGCATGGCTTTACCCGACTACCCGTACAAAGCCCAACCTATGCGCTCGATCTTGTAAAACTCGGCAAGATTGGCGAATGGAATTAAACGGACTCCTGGCCCTGAAAGTAGACGAACCCGTGAATGCCCCACTTAAAACGATAGATAAGGCCAGGGAACCGAATGACCCTGCACCCGAAATGATCCAAAACGCCTTCGCGCATGTGAATGTCTGGATCTTTGATCTCGACAACACGCTTTATCCGCCCGAATCCGCGCTGTGGCCGCAGGTGGATCAGCGTATAACCCTGTTTTTAGGCAATATGTTCGGCATCGATGGCATCTCGGCGCGGGCTTTGCAGAAATATTATTACCAAAGATATGGAACGACGCTAAAAGGTCTCATGGAACAATACGGCATGAAGCCGGATGATTTCCTATCCTTCGCGCATGATATTGATGTTTCTGGCTTGGCACCCGATCCCGAATTAGGGTCAGCGATTGAAAAACTGCCCGGGAGGAAACTTATTCTCACCAACGGGTCCGAAGCGCATGCGCGGAATGTGGCGGGCAAGCTTGGGATTATCGACAAATTCGAAGCCGTTTTTGATATCGTCGCCGCAGATTTTACACCCAAGCCCGAAGAAGCCACCTATGTGAAGTTTCTGGATCAATACCAGATCGATCCGTCGCGTGCGGCGATGTTCGAGGATTTGGCGAAAAACCTTGTGGTTCCCTATCAGCTTGGCATGCGAACGGTGCTGATTTTACCCAAGCAATTCGATACCTATCGGGAGGCGAATGAGCAGATGGATATCGAGGCTGACTACATCCATTTCAAAACGAAAGATTTGGCCGCGTTTTTAAAGGATGTGGTGTGAATAGCTGCCCGTTGGCTGCCTTCTCCCCTCGACCCGTAAAGGGAGAGGGAAAGCAAGCTCAATTTACCCAAACTTCCGTGCTGCCACCCCATGCTCGGCCAGCAACCGCTTCAAATCCATCCCAACCGGCAGGCCGTCAACGACCCGCCATTCACCTTGCACTAGCACGCGATCCGCCCGATGCGCGCCGCATAAAACGAGCGTTGCTAGCGGATCGTGCCCGCCGGAAAAGCGTGGTTCATCCAGTGTAAAGAGCGCTAGATCGGCCTGTTTGCCGACCGCGATTTTGCCAATATCTTCACGGCCTAAACACCGCGCTGAACCCTCAGTCGCCCAGCGCAGCACATCATGGTGCGTCACCGCCGAAGCCGATTCATAATGCAATCGATTGACCATCAAAGCGTGGCGCACCGCTTCCATCATGTTGGAGGAATCATTCGAGGCCGAGCCATCAACCCCTAAGCCAACAGGCGCACCGGCGCTCTCCAATTCGCGCGTTTTGCAAAAGCCCGAAGCCAGCACCGCATTCGATGTTGGACAATGGCAAATGCCGACGCCGTGTTTGCCAAGCTTGGTGCAGTCATCGGCCGTGAAATGTACGCCATGGGCTAACCAAGTGCGAGGCGTCAGCCAGCCCACCTCTTCGAGCAATTCGATGGGGCGGCATTTATAAATTTCGGCACAATAAGCATCTTCATCTTTGGTTTCAGCCAAATGCGTGTGAAGCCGCGCATCGAATTTTTCAGCCAAGGCCGCACTTTCACTCATCAAACGCTTGGTCACCGAGAAGGGCGAGCAGGGGGCCAACGCCACTTGAATAAACGCACCTTCGCTCCGGTCATGGTAGCGGCCGAGCAAACGCTCGCTATCGGCTAAAATCGTATCCTCGTCTTGCACCACGCTATCGGGTGGCAGGCCGCCATCCTTCTCCGACAAATTCATCGATCCGCGCGTCACCGTCATACGGATACCAAGGCGCTTAGCTTCATCGACTTCGATATCGATGGCTTCATCAAGCCCAGCGGGAAAAAGATAATGATGATCCGCCGCCGTGGTGCAGCCCGACAGCAACAGCTCTACCAGCGCCAAGCGTACCGAAAGGCGAAAACTCTCCGGATCAAGTCGCGCCCAGATGGGGTAAAGCGCTTTGAGCCACGGGAACAGTTCTTTGTTGATGGCGGAAGGATGCGCGCGGGTGAGTGTTTGGTAAAAATGATGATGCGTGTTGATCAATCCCGGCAACACGACATGCCGCGAGGCGTCGAAACTTTGGTCAACAGGGGTTGAAGGGGATTGGCCGGATGCGAGTAACTCCACGATGCGGCCCTGCTCGATCACGATGCCACCGGAGGCATTATCCGCCAGAATGGCGAGGGGATTTTTGAGGTGGAGGCGCATAGGGTGGGGTCCGGGAGGTGGGCATCAAGGGAGTTGTAAGGGATTTGGCGAGCGCTGCAACCGAGGATTGGTTGAAATTCATAGGATGAATAGAGACTCTAGGCGTCAGAGGTGGTTCATTCTGATGTTGACAAAACAACCTTAAAGGTTTATGTAACCTTGGAAAAGCGAAAGCCAACACACGATCTCGACGCCTTTAAATCGGCGTTTAAACATCATAGGGCCATTACGCTCTCGGCGGCCCGGTCAGCGCGTGAGCTTGGCTATGCTGTGTCAGATATTGTCCAGATGATTGAAAAGCTCATGCCGCGTCATTTCTATAAATCAATGACCAGCTTTAACGACCATCGACACTGGCAGGATGTGTACCATCTGCCTTTCGAGGGGCAAGTGCTCTACGTCAAATTTACCGACACAGTAGTAACTGAATTTATTCTATTATCGCTCAAGGAAAAATGACATGCTGAAGACAAAGACCCTGATCCATCCCGAAACGGGAGCGCTTCTCAAACGCGCGCTGCGTATTGAGACGGTTTCTTATATGGGCATGTCCAAAGAGGTCTCCATCGAGGGTTGGTTTCCAGACGATGACGGCGACGGCGTGCTGACGGGCCCAGATTCTGAACCGCTTGATGCCGCCTTGGTCGAGTTGAAAAGCGCGTATGCAGCAGAAATGAAAGCACTCGCCAAAAGTGTTCGTGCTTCGACAGGCCTCACCCAGCGGGATGCAAGCCTCTTGCTCACCGGCTCGCCGAACAGTTTTTCGAAATATGAGCGTGGCGTGGCACAGCCGAGCTGGCCGACTTTTGTTCTGTTGAAGCTACTGGCGCGGCAGCCTCAACTCATTGAAGCGATTAAATCCGTTTAATCATCCCACCCGCTTCACCATCACAACATCATCCTCATACACTTCGCCGCCCAACCCCTCATAAAAGCGCTGGGCGGAAAGATTCTCATGCCAGACGGTCCAGGTAAGCCAAGTTGCACCGCGTTTGGCAGCAATCGCTTCGACCTCGGCCATGAGAGCGAGCCCGACACCTTGGCTCCGTGCCGATTTCCGCACGAATAGCCCGGCGATAAACACGGCAGAATCTGTATTAAAAATGCCGGTATGATAGGCGAGATAACCCACACAGGCACCATCGAGTTCTGCGATCAACGTCGTGCAGAAGGGATTGAGGCCGAAGCTCAGCTCCGCCGTGTGGGTAAAGTCCCGACGCTCACCGCTCGCCAACAAGACGTCTTCAGGTGGTGCGCCGGGCTCAAGCGAGCGAAAATAGAGGTCAATTTCCTGCACCATGGCGTGCAGCTCGGCCTTGTCGTTCTCTTGGGCAGTTCGAACAATGATGGACATGGCGCTTGTTCCATTTGTGATCGAAAGGGAGATGCCATGCTAAATGGAGAGCCTAGGTAAGCTCAAGGTGACACATCCCTCATCGCTTGATAAGAAGCCTTAAATCGCATCGTCATTTTTCAAAAATATGGAACTAACACCATGGATCATTCAGCCCTCGCCTCTATCATCGACGTCGCTTGGGAAAAGCGCACCGAATTGACCCCATCGACCAAGGGTGAAATCCGGGATGCGGTTGATTACGCTATTGATAGGCTGGATTCGGGTGCCTTACGGGTGGCCACCAAAGAGGCCGATGGCAGCTGGATGACCCATCAATGGCTGAAAAAGGCTGTGTTGCTGTCCTTTCGGCTTAACGACAATGTGTTGATGTCGAATGGTCCGGCGGGTTCCTCCTGGTGGGACAAGGTGCCATCCAAGTTTGAAGGCTGGGGCGAGGCCGAGTTTAAAGCGGGTGGTTTCCGAGCTGTTCCGAATTGCACCGTGCGCCGGGGCGCCTATATCGCGCCGAACGCGATTTTGATGCCGTCTTTCGTTAATATTGGCGGTTATGTGGACACCGGCACGATGGTTGATACTTGGGTGACGGTCGGCTCCTGCGCCCAGATCGGCAAGAATGTACATCTCTCCGGCGGCGTCGGCATTGGCGGCGTGTTGGAGCCTGTGCAGGCGGGCCCGACCATTATTGAGGACAATTGCTTTATCGGCGCACGCTCCGAGGTGGTTGAAGGCGTCGTGGTGGGTGAAGGCTCCGTGATCTCCATGGGCGTGTTCATCGGCCAATCGACCAAGATCGTCGATCGCGAAACCGGCGAAGTGTTTATGGGCCGTGTACCGCCTTATTCTGTTGTTGTTTCGGGCTCGATGCCCGGTAAGCCGTTTCCCGATGGCACGATGGGCCCGTCGCTCTATTGCGCCGTCATCGTGAAGCGCGTGGATGCCAAGACGCGGGCTAAGACGGGAATTAATGAGTTGCTCAGGGATTGATGATCCGTGAGCCTCAACCCCAAAGACTCCATCGCCCTAACCCAAGCCCTCATCCGCTGCCCGTCGGTTACGCCGGACGAGGGTGGAGCGCTTCAGCTTTTGCATGGTATCTTGCAAGAAGCAGGCTTTGAGAGCCACATCGTCCGCTTCTCTGACACCAACACCCCCGATGTCGATAACCTCTACGCCCGCATCGGCACGGGTGCGCCGTGTCTGATGTTTGCGGGACATACGGATGTGGTGCCAGTGGGGGATGAGAAGCGCTGGACGCAAGGGCCGTTCTCAGGCGAGATTGTAGACGGCATCCTCTATGGCCGCGGAGCGGCGGATATGAAGGGTGGCGTTGCTGCCTCTGTCTCGTCCGTTCTCGCTTATCTTGAAGAAGCGGGCGAGGCTTTCAAAGGCTCAATTGCCTTTTTGATTACGGGCGACGAGGAAGGCCCCGCCATCAACGGAACGGTTAAATTGCTCGAATGGGCGAAAGCGCGCGGTGAGCGGTTTGACCATTGCATATTGGGAGAGCCAACCAATCCCGAGCGTCTGGGCGATATGATCAAAATTGGCCGCCGTGGATCTTTATCAGGTCGCTTGGTGGTGGAAGGCAAACAGGGCCACATCGCCTATCCTCAACTCGCTGAAAACCCCATTCGCGGCATTGTGAAGCTTGTTGGCGGACTGATAGCCGAGCCGCTTGATCAAGGCACCGCCCATTTTGGCGCGTCTAACCTCGAATTCTCCACGCTCGATGTTGGCAACAAGGCGGGCAATGTCATCCCCCAATCAGCAGAAGCCAAATTCAATGTCCGCTTCAATGATCTTTGGACGCATGACAGTTTAGCCGCCGAGATTGAAGCCCGGGTACATCGATTGGCAGGCAATGAGGTGCGCTACAGCGTGACCTTTGAACCCTCTAATGCCGATGCGTTTTTAACCGAGCCCGGTGCTTTCGTGGATATAGCGGTGGCTTCCATTGAGAAATCGACTGGCATCAAGCCAGTGCTTTCCACCACGGGGGGCACATCGGATGCGCGATTTATCAAAAATTACTGCCCGGTGATTGAGTTTGGGCTTGTTGGTCAAACGATGCACCAGATTGATGAGCGGGTGCCAGCGACTGATATCGCCCGGCTTTCCGATATCTATCTCGGGCTCATTCGGCGATATTTTGCAGGCTATACGGCGTAATCTTATCGCTACCCTTCCCAACTCGCCCATTTTTGATTAGAAGCACGGCACAATTTCGATTGAGGAGCTTCGCGCATGATTCCTGCATCCGAACAGGTAGTAACCGTTTTTGGTGGCTCGGGCTTTTTGGGCCGCCATGTGGTGCGGGCGCTCGCCAAGCGCGGGTATCGTATTCGGGTTGCGGTGCGCCGTCCGGATTTGGCTAATTTCCTCCAGCCGCTCGGCAATGTCGGCCAAATCCATGCTGTGCAAGCCAATCTGCGTTTCCCTGCCTCGGTGGATCATGCCGTGAAGGGTTCCGATGCGGTCGTTAATCTCGTCGGTATTTTGGCCGAGAGCGGTCGTCAGCGGTTTAATGCCGTGCAGGCCAATGGTGCGAAATCAATTGCCCAGGCTACCGCGCGCCATGGTATTTCCTGTCTTGTCCATGTCTCGGCCATCGGTGCTGATGCAGAATCGCCCTCCCTATACGCTCGCACCAAAGCAGCGGGTGAGGCCGCCGTTCGCGCGGCAGTTGGCGAGGCCATTATCCTTCGCCCGTCCATCGTGTTTGGCCCTGAGGATGATTTCTTCAACCGTTTCGCCGCACTTGCCCGCGTCATGCCCTTCCTGCCGTTGATCGGCGGCGGGCAGACCAAGTTCCAGCCCGTCTTTGTGGGCGATGTGGCGGAAGCCGTGGCGAAAGCCGTTGATGGTACGCTGAAGAACGGTACCACCTACGAACTCGGCGGACCAGAGGTCAAAACCTTCCGCGAATTGATGGAAATCACGTTGAAAGTGATTAACCGCAAGCGCGTTTTGCTGCCTTTGCCCTTCCCTGTGGCCCGGCTACAGGCGGGGGTTTTCGAGACGATTGATAAGGTTACCTTTGGGCTGCTGCTGCCCTCAGCCCTTCGTCTCACGCGTGATCAGGTGACCTTGCTCGAGCGCCATAATATCGTTTCCGATGAAGCCAAAAAGAATGGTCTTACCCTCGAAGGGATGGGCATCGAGGGCGAAACGGTGGAAGCCATCGTTCCAAGCTATCTCTACCGCTTCCGCAAAGCGGGACAGTTTGAACGCATGGCGGATGCTTGATCGGAAGACGTGGTTTGACACGCATTTTCAGCGCGGCTCACCATGAGGATAAGTTTCCTTCTCCCGCATGGGGAGAGGGCAATCTCGCCATTTGGCTAAATTCGAATTAACCTGACCAGACGTCAGGAGATTCGCGTATGGCTGATAAGGATAGCGACAACCGCGGGCTAAGCTGGGGCGTTTTGTCTTGGCCTAACTATCTCATGCGTCCGCTAATGCCTTTATCCGCGTCGTTTTTATTCCAGATTATAACGCACGCTTTTCAGTCAAAGCCGAGCAAGAGGGCTCGGCCTTTGTGGCGATCCCTGGCGTGGATCTCGCCGAGATCCTTTGCGTTCAAGAGGAGCGCCAAGTCGGCAACGACAATTGCGTGTCCTTCAACCGCTTAAAACTGCAAATTCCGCCAGGCCCGCTACGCCCTCATTTTGTCAAAGCACACGTCAAAGTGAGGCAATACCCAGATGACACACTCGCTGTCTTCCACCGGCCAAGATGTCTTGGACGATACACCGCCAAGGGTGAGATCATCGAACTTTGTCAATGAAAACCTTGCACGACACTACCCAAAAGAAAGCTGCCTAAATCCGCTTGGCAAGCCTGCCTATGGAAATGTGGACAAGCCTAAAGCCTTGCCCACAGTCCCACAGGAAAAACAACAAAAGCGGACAGATGATGTGCTACATAAACCGGCCAACTTAATTCGCTATCGACAGCCACTGGCGATAAAACCCGCGGCATGTTAAGAATCGAACAAGCAACTTATCCAACACCGTCGAGGATTTCAGCATGACTCCGGTTGATATTGCGAAAATGACGCCCCGTGAAAAGCTCGATCTGATCGGCGAGCTATGGGACAGTTTGACGGATGCCGATGTGGCGCTGACAAAAGCCCAGGAGGCCGAGCTTGCGCGAAGAATGGCGACGTTCGACGCCGACACCGAGAGCGCAATACCTTGGGTCGATGTGAAAAGAGAACGCGTTGAGCGGACGCGATGAATGCGGCGTGTTCTGTTCACCAGAGCTGCAAAGGCTGATTTTGCTGCCGCGATGGAGTTCTACGATAGCGAGGCGCCAGAAATAGCAGATCGCTTTCAGCAGGCTGTAGACGACACTATTCAAAGAATTGAAGATAATCCCCGCCAGTTCGGCCCTTCTTCTCACAAGACCCGCCGCGCTATCGTGCGCCGATTTCCCTATCTTGTGATTTTCCGTGAGCACGCGGGCGTCTGCTATATCGTCGCCGTGTTTCACACGAGTCGCGACCCGGGTGTGTGGCAAGAGCGTATGTCGTGATGATGGGTCTTGTCCTATCGGCGATGCGACCGCGCCTCACCCCAAATTCAACTCTTTAAAAAAGTCATTCCCCTTATCATCGATCACAATAAACGCAGGGAAATTCTCGACGTCGATTTTCCAGATCGCTTCCATTCCGATTTCTGGATATTCGAGCACTTCAACATGCTTGATGCAGTCTTGGGCTAAGCGCGCGGCGGGGCCGCCGATGGAGCCTAAATAAAAGCCGCCATATTTCTTGCACGCTTCACGCACTGCGGCTGAGCGGTTGCCTTTGGCGAGCATGACCATTGACCCGCCCGCGGCCTGGAATTGGGCCACAAACGAATCCATGCGCCCCGCGGTGGTGGGGCCGAAGCTGCCCGACGCGTAGCCCACCGGAGTTTTCGCGGGGCCTGCGTAATAGACGGGGTGGTTTTTGAAATAGTCCGGCATAGGTTCGCCACGGTCCAACCGCTCGCGGATTTTGGAATGCGCGGAGTCGCGGGCCACGATCAACGTGCCGGTCAGCGAGAGGCGTGTGCGGATCGGGTGAGAGGACAGTGTGGCGAGGATCGAGGCCATCGGTTGGTTAAGATCAATATTCACGCAATGCTCGGTAAATTCGCTCTCGTCCAGATCGGGCAGATAATGCGATGGATCGGCCTCCAACTGTTCTAAGAACACGCCATCTTTGGTGATTTTGCCAATGGCTTGACGGTCGGCAGAGCATGACACGCCTAGGCCAATCGGCAATGAGGCGCCGTGGCGCGGCAGACGGATGACGCGGACATCGTGGCAGAAATATTTGCCGCCGAATTGCGCGCCGACGCCCAAAGATTGCGTGAGCTTGTGGACCTCTTCTTCCATCGCAAGATCGCGGAAGGCATAGCCTTGCTCGGAGCCTTCGGTGGGCAAGGCGTCATAATAGCGGGTGGAGGCGAGTTTCACCGTCTTCATCACAAGTTCTGCCGATGTGCCGCCAATGACGATGGCCAGATGGTAGGGCGGGCAAGCCGAGGTGCCCAAAGTCAAAATCTTTTCTTTCAAAAACGCCAACAACCGATCATGCGTTAAAATCGAGGGCGTCGCCTGATAGAAAAAGCTCTTATTGGCCGAGCCGCCACCTTTGGCGACGAAGAGAAATTTATAGTCGTCCTCGCCTTCGGCATAGAGGTTGATTTCGGCAGGTAAATTGGTGCCGGTGTTTTTCTCTTCAAACATCGAAATGGCTGCCACCTGCGAATAGCGAAGATTTTTTTCATAATAAGCATCGCGGATGCCGCCTGCGATGGCATCTTCATCAAAGCCTTCGGTGAGCACGTAGCGGCCACGCTTGGCCGAGACAATCGCGGTGCCTGTGTCTTGGCACATCGGCAAAACCCCGCCCGCTGCGATGTTCGCGTTTTTCAAAAGATCGAACGCGACGAAGCGGTCATTTGGCGTGGCCTCCGGATCATCGAGAATTTTACGGAGCTGGGCGAGGTGGCCGGGCCGCAGCAAATGGTTGATGTCGATAAAGGCTTGTTTGGCCAAAGCTCGGATCGCTTCGGGTTTGACGTTTAAGAACGTGCGGCCTCCAAAGGTCTCGACGCTGACACCCTCGCTTGAGAGTTTGCGGTAGGGCGTCGTGTCGGCTCCGAGCTGGAACAGGCTGGATTGGGAATGGGACATAACGGCCTCCGAAGGTTCGGGTTAAATCGTGCGGAAAGAGATAGATCAACTCATCGTTCCACGCTACACCACTCGCCATTCTACTATCTGCTTCTTTCGATAAGGTGACTTTTTCATGTTTGCGCATCCGGTTCTCATTGCTGATATCGGCGGTACCAATTCACGGTTTGCTTTGGCCACCGCGCCAGGCAAAGATCCTGTGATCGTCAACCGATTGCAAACCAAGGATTTTTCAGATCCTGAAGCAGCTATCCGCACCATTATGTCGGAGATGAAGGAAAAGCCCCGCTCGGCAATTATCTGTGTGGCGGGTCCCGTTGTGGATAAACGGGCGCATTTGACCAATGCAGCTTGGATGATTGATGGGCCCAAATTGGCAAAGACATTCGGTTTTGAAAGCGGCCTTTTATTGAATGATTTTGAGGCACAGGCGCTCTCCTTACCCGCATTGCGGCCCGAGTGGTTGAAGCAGATCGGCGAGGCTGCCCCCGCTTTGAGCGCGGGGCCTCAGGTGATTCTTGGGCCCGGTACGGGTCTAGGCATTGGTGCGCTACTGACGATTGATGGCCGCTATATCCCGATATCGAGCGAAAGTTGCCATATTGATTTTGGCCCCGTAGGCAAGGATGAAGAGGCGTTTTGGCCGCATCTGGAACGAGTTTTGGGCCGTGTGACGACCGAATCGGTCATGTCTGGACCCGGACTCGTCCGCGTTCATCGTGCACGCCTATTGGCAAAAGGCCAATCCATGCCGGCGGAAACCGGCGTCGAGATCGTCAATGAGGCGCTATCGAACCCGAATTCGGAAGAGCGCGCCACGGTGAATGCCTATGTGCGCATCATTGCGCGGTTTGCCGGCGATATCGCGATTACCTTTATGGCTTCAGGTGGGGTGACGCTAGCGGGGGGGATTTTGCCGCGCATTGCCTCTATGATCGATAAAGGCGCATTTAGGCATGCTTTTGAGGCGAAAGAGCCGGTTGATGGTCTCACCCGCCGCATCGCGACACGGTTGCTCATGGAGCCCGATGCGGTGCTCTACGGCATGGCGGCCATTGCCGCTGAGCCTGATCGCTATGGGATTGAGTATAAAGCTCGGGATTGGAAATAATCGCCGGAATTAGGCGGCCGTTGCGGTCTGCTCTTGTGTGAGCAGGGAATAAAGTGCCGAAGAATCGCGCGACTTGCGTAATTTATAGACAATTGCCGGATCGCGCAGCGCCCGTGCGATACGGGATAGAGCTTTGAGATGATCGGCCCCCGCCCCTTCAGGTGCCAGCAGCAAGAAAACGAGATCAACCGGCTCACCATCGAGCGACTCGAAATCGACGGGCTTTTCGAGCCGCGCAAAAACGCCGAACAGTCGACCGATTTTCGGTAATTTTCCGTGCGGAATGGCTATTCCATTGCCAATTCCGGTCGATCCAAGCCGTTCACGCTGCAAAAGCGCGTCAAATACATCTCTCTCGGAAAGGCCCGACAATTCGGCAGCAAAAGCCGACAGTTCCTGCAAGAGTTGCTTTTTCGACACCGCCTTCATCGCAGGAAGGATCGCATTAGGCGTCAGAACATCGGTCAAGGGCATGGAATTTTCTCTGGAGATTTATCTGATTGCGGCCCGGGTCACATATAGCCAAAGCATGAACCGGGCCAATCCCGGCAGAAGGAAGAGGCTGTCCCTTTTGGATCGCGCTCGACGCTGTCTCCCTTAGGTCTCAAGTGACGGCGGGTCAACCCATCCTATGTTTCCATCCGTACGACGATACACAAGATTCACACGCCCTGAGCCCGCATGACGAAACAGCACCACGGGGGCGCCTGTCATATCGAGATCCAATACCGCATCGCTTACGGCCATTGTCCGCATATTCTTCTTAGTCTCGGCGATAACCACAGGGCTGTACTCACCCGCTTCATCGTCCTGCCAAGCCTCGCTAGGCGTTTCGATGACGAAAGCCGGAATTTCTACCGTGCGGGACGTGCCGTTGGGTGGCGAGTGGTCTTTAAGCCGTTGCTTATAACGCCTGAGTCGGCTCTCTACCTTTTCTGCAGCCTTTTCAGCGCTCGGGTAAGGATCCTGAGCGTAGCCAATTCCATGCAGCGTGACACCTGAGGACAAATGCAACACGCAGTCGGTTTCATACCCCGACCCTTCGGGACGAACCGTCACGTGACCTGTCACAAGGCCTGAATAGAATTTAGCGACCGCATCATTAATGCGATCCGTGATTTGCAGGCGAAGACTCTCGCCAATGTCGAGATTTTTACCGGAAACGCGTAGTGGCATCGAGACCCTCCGCTTGCCGTGAATAAAAGGAGAGTGATGAACCTCGCTCCCCATCAAGAGGTAAGGAGCCGAATGGCCGGTGTCAATGGTGGTCCGGAAGGGAGCGGAGGAAAGCCGATTTCAAAGCTAATACAGCGTTGATTATCATCTTTAATTTAGTTTCTTATTGCTGTCTGAATAATCACTTATCCGACTTTGGCCGGCACCATACCCTGCTTTTCTCGCCGTCTGTCGACCGATGAGGGGATCTTGAGGCTATCGCGGTATTTGGCGACGGTTCGCCGGGCGATATCGATGCCGGAGGCTTTAAGGCGGGTGACGATGGTGTCGTCGGAGAGGATGGCGTTGGGTTCCTCTTGATCGATCATTTGTTTGATGCGGAAACGTACCGCTTCGGCGGAGTGCGATTCGCCGCCGCCTGAGGCGTTGATTGAGGCGGTGAAGAAATATTTCATCTCGAACAATCCGCGCTCCGACGAGATATATTTGTTAGAGGTGACGCGCGAGACGGTGGATTCATGCATCGAGATCGCATCGGCCACCGTGCGTAGATTGAGCGGGCGCAAAAATTCGACGCCTTGCGCAAAAAACAAATCTTGATGGCGAACGATTTCGCTGGCGACTTTTAGGATGGTTTTCGCCCGTTGCTCAAGGCTTTTGGTCAGCCAATTGGCGGTTTGCAGCGCCTCGCTCACAAAGGATTTTTCCTCGTCTGAGGTCACTTTGGCCGAAATTTTGGCGGCATAGGTCTGGTTCACCAAAACGCGGGGCAGCGTGTCGGAATTCAGCTCCACGATCCAAGTTCCATCCAGCGCTTTACGGACAAAGACATCGGGCACCACCGGCTGAATTGTACCGCCACCGAATTTAAGGCCAGGCTTTGGATCAAGTGCCTTGATCTCCGACACCATCTCCACAATATCTTCATCGTCGACGCCGCAAAGCTTGCGTAGCGCGGCCAAATCACGCCTAGCCAGAAGGTCGAGATTGGCGAGCAGCGCCGCCATGGCTGGGTCGTAGCGGTTGCGCTCAACGAGCTGAATACGCAGGCAATCAGCAAGATCGCGCGCGCCAACGCCGGACGGATCAAATTTTTGGATGACCGTCAGCACCGCACCAACCCGCTCAACTCCAACGCCCAGCCGCTCCGCCAACTCGTCCAATGGGTCGCGCAGATAGCCGGCCTCATCGACAAGATCGATCAGCGAGGTGCCAATCATCCGGTCGACCGGATCAGTGGTGGCGACGTGCAATTGTTCGTTCAAATGTTCGTGCAGCGAAATCTCAGCCGCGACATAGGCTTCGAGATTGTTATCCTCGCCGTCATAGCTCTGACCACCGACCCCGCTCCAGCTGGTGGCGGAAAGGCCCATCTGATCGTTCTGATCGGATTCCTGTCGCGCGGCGGGCGTTGGTGGCGGCGCATCGTCCTGATAGACATTGTCGAGTTGAACCTCGACGCGCGGATCAATTTCGCCTCGCTCGGGCGTGATTGCCCGCCCTTCCCAATCGCTGTCCGAGCCTAAAGCTGAATCGGGCGCTGGCGCATCGGACACCTGAATCGGCCCCGTATCTTCGCTCGCGCGCTCTAAAAGCGGGTTCTTCTCAAGCTCGGCCTCAACATAATCGTTCAGCTCAAGACCAGACAGCTGCAAAAGCTTGATCGCTTGCAACAATTGGGGGGTCATCACCAGAGACTGGCTTTGACGCAATTCAAGCCGTTGCGAGAACTTCATCGACACCGTTTTGGCCCAAAATCCCGACGCATTACTGTGATTCCATAACGGCACAGATTTTGCTTAACAATCTCTTAATAGGCCAGATTTTTTACAATTGCAAAGCAAGCTTTACGTGCATGCCGCCGCAATTACATTCGGAACTCATCGCCGAGATAGACTCGACGGACGTCATCATTGGCAATGATGGCTTCGGGCGTTCCCTCCATCAGCACTTGTCCGGAATGGATGATATAGGCGCGATCGATCAATCCGAGCGTCTCGCGGACATTGTGATCAGTAATCAATACGCCAATGTTCCGGCTGGTTAATTGCCGAACGAGCATTCGGATATCGCCAACTGCAATGGGATCAATTCCGGCAAAGGGTTCATCCAGCAGCATGAAGGAGGGACGGCTTGCGAGCGCCCGCGCAATTTCGCAGCGCCGCCGCTCACCGCCCGATAGCGAGATCGCAGGGCTTTTACGAACGCGCGAAATGTCGAATTCTTCTAACAGATGATCAAGCTCCGCTTCGCGCCGGTCGCGGTTGGGCTCGACGAGTTCGAGCACGGCGCGGATATTGTCCTCAACCGAAAGTCCCCGAAAAATCGAGGCTTCCTGCGGCAGATATCCGATACCAAGACGCGCCCGGCGATACATCGGGAAGGGCGTGATATCATGCCCGTCGAGCGTGATACGGCCGCGATCGACCGGTACGAGGCCGGTGATCATATAAAACATTGTAGTTTTGCCAGCTCCATTCGGACCTAAAAGCCCGACGGCCTCACCGCTTCTGACCGCAAGAGAGGCATCCCGCACCACCCGACGGCCACGATAGGCCTTCTCGAGGCCATGCGCCACGAGCCAGCCCGTCTCGTCGGACGAGGTTGGGGGTAATTGCATCATTGCTTGGGCGTTTTGGTGGGCGGAACTGGCGCAGCGGTCCCCGGTTTCGACTTATCGGACGAGGTAAAGCTACTCGATACGCGGCCCGTGGCTCCCGCTTCCACATTAGCGACGCCCGTTCCGAGATTATAGACGAGCTTGGCACCTTTGGTGACGTTTTGTCCCTTGCTTAACGCGACATTGCCAGTAAGCGTCACCGTATCTGTGGCATTTTCATAAACGCCTGCATCGCCTGTAGCGATTTGGTCTTTATCGATGATGACAACATCCCCATTCGCCTCAACGCGACGCAGCGAGGTGTCGGCGTCTGGCCCTGCGGTTGTTGAAGCGGTCGCAGCCTCTGGGGGCTTATCGTAAAAAATGACCATTTTCTTGGCCTTCATCACCGTCTCGCCCTGCGTGACAATGACATTGCCGGTATAAATGGCGCGTTGTTCCTTATCGAACACCTCCAACGAATCGGCTTCGATAGCGATGGGCTCTTTGGAATTTTTCGATAGGCCACTCGGCTTTGGCGCAGTATCCTCGGCGAATGCAGCAAGGCCCAGCGCACATAAGGCGGCCACCAAGGCCAATCTGCTCATCATCATTGCGGAACTCCCCCAGCGCGGCCTTCGCCAACGGAGCCACCCGAGCGACGAAACATCGAGCGCACCTTACCATTAAATTGGACGCGATCACCATTATCAAAGACGCTCATGCCGCCCGCGTCAATTGTCCCGCCCGCCATTTTAACGCTAACCGGCTCGCGTGAGACAACTTTATTCGTTTTAAAATCGATCGTTCCGGATTGCATCAGCACCGTATAGCGCGGTGTATGAATATCGACATTGCCTTTGACGCTCAAAACGTCGCGTTGGCTGTCATACACGCCCGTATCGGCCTTGATGTTGGCCGCCGAGCGATCGGGCATCGTAATGTCGGATTTTAGGCCTTCTAAGGCCACGATATAGGGGGTGCTGACATCTTGGACGGCTTTGTCCGCATTGATCACAAAGGGTAAGTCGCCATCTTTGAACCCGCGCAGATTGGCGCGATCCATAGTGATTTTGGAACCATCGAGATTAAGCGAGCCGATATCAACCTCCACCGGCAGCGCCCGGAATGGATCAAGATACAGAAACGTAGCCGTTGCACCAACCACCAAGAAAGCGCCAAGCGGCAATGCGATTCGGAGCAAACGCACCAAGCGGGAATGGCGCAGTGCACGGCGATAGGCCTCGGACCGGGCGAGGTCGGATCGGGAGTAAAATACGCCAGCAACGGTCATCGCTCAAAGCTTCCCTCGGTAAGTGCTTACCCGCCCGCCGCCTAAGCAGCGCCTTGATCAGCTATGCGAGAAGATATCGATCTCGGGCCATCCTGCAAGATCAAGCGCCGCGCGGTGCGGTAAAAAGTCGAAACAGGCCTGCGCCATCTCCGTTCGCCCTTCGCGCGCCAAATTGGCATCGAGCTTGGCTTTGAGCTGATGCAGATAAAGCACGTCAGACGCCGCATAGGTGCATTGCGCCTCGGTAAGGTCTTTGGCGCCCCAATCCGAGGATTGTTGCTGTTTGGAAAGCTCCACGCCGATGAGTTCGCGGGTTAAATCTTTCAACCCATGCCGGTCGGTATAGGTGCGGGTAAGTTTAGAAGCGATTTTGGTACAATAGACCGGCGCGGTGAGAACACCAAAGCGGTGCATCATCACGGCGATGTCGAAACGGCCGAAGTGGAACAGCTTGAGCACCTTGGGATCGGCCAGTAGCTTTTCCAAATTGGGCGCGCGCGCTTGATCGGCCGCGATTTGCACAAGATCGGCTGAGCCATCCCCACTCGACAGTTGCACAAGGCATAACCTATCCCGGTGCGGGTTGAGGCCAAGAGTCTCCGTATCAATCGCGACAACGGGACCAAGTGTATGAGTGTCCGGCAAATCGCCGCGGTGGAGCCGGATGGTCATGGGGTGGAATAATCCTCAAGGCAGTAGGAAGTGAGCGATTGGTGGTTATAGCCCGCCTTCACTTCGTTTCGGCGCGGCATCCGTTTCTTACGCTCCAGCGCTCTCGCGCTGTAGCTCAATTTTTGGCTTTGCCAAAAATTGAGCGAAAGCGGATGGTGCCCAGGAGAGGACTCGAACCTCCACCTCTTGCAAGACTGGTACCTGAAACCAGCGCGTCTACCAATTCCGCCACCTGGGCCTGCGCGATGTCTTAAGGGGGCTATGCCTCAATTGTCAACGGTGGTGCGCGCTCTGCGTCTGC
>CANCAR010000026.1 GCA_947374125.1 Hyphomicrobiales bacterium
CATGAGAATTTCCTTCGCTTCCTGTTGAAGCGAATGGCCGTTTCGTTTTGCCTTTGCCTTCAACCGGCTGATCACCGCCGGATCAAGTCCGCGAACCAAGAGATCGGTCATTTATGCCCCAAAAAAACGAAACCCCATGCTATCAACTATGATAGCATGGGGTTGGTTAGGCTTCAATTTGAAAAGATTTAAGGTTATCGCATCGTCGGGATAACAAACTCCGCGCCATCCTTGATGCCCGATGGCCACCGCGAGGTTACCGTCTTCGTCTTGGTGTAGAAGCGGAACGCATCGGGGCCATGCTGGTTTAAATCACCGAAGCCCGAGCGCTTCCAGCCGCCAAAGGTGTAGTAGGCCAATGGCACTGGAATCGGCACATTGATTCCCACCATACCGACTTGCACCTTTGAGGCAAAATCACGCGCCGCATCGCCGTCGCGCGTGTAGATGGCGACGCCATTGCCGTATTCGTGATCGTTCGCCAGCGCCAAGCCTTCCGAGTAATCTTTCGCGCGGACGACGGAGAGCACCGGGCCGAAGATTTCTTCCTTATAAATGCGCATGTCCTTGGTAACATTATCGAACAAGCATCCACCCATATAATAGCCGTTCTCATAGCCTTGCAGCTTGAAGTTACGGCCATCAACCTTGAGGCTCGCACCTTCTGACACGCCGATATCGACGTAAGACTTCACCTTGGCGAGATGCTCTTTGGTGACCAGCGGGCCGAAATCGGCCGATGGGTCAAGTGAGGTGCCGACTTTTAAGCTTTCAACGCGCGGGATGAGCTTTTCGATCAGTGCATCAGCGGTTGCCTTGCCAACGGGGACTGCAACCGAAATCGCCATGCAGCGCTCGCCTGCCGAGCCGTAGCCTGCGCCCATGAGCGCGTCGACGGCTTGGTCCATGTCGGCGTCCGGCATGATGATCATGTGGTTCTTGGCGCCGCCGAAGCATTGGACGCGCTTACCATTGGCGTTGCCGCGCGTGTAGACATATTCGGCGATTGGCGTGGATCCAACAAAGCCGATGGCTTTCACATCATGATCATCGAGCAGGGCATCGACCGCTTCTTTGTCGCCATTGACCACGTTGAGAATGCCTGCTGGCAGGCCCGCTTCAAGAAACAGTTCGGCGAGACGCAAAGGCACGCCGACATCGCGCTCGGAAGGCTTCAGGATGAAGGCATTACCGGCGGAGATCGCAGGAGCGCATTTCCAGAGCGGGATCATTGCCGGGAAGTTGAACGGCGTGATACCTGCAACAACGCCAAGCGCCTGGCGCATCGAATACATATCAATGCCGGGGCCTGCGCTGTCGGTGAATTCACCTTTCAGCATTTGCGGTGCGCCGATGCAGAACTCAACGACTTCAAGCCCGCGCTGAATATCGCCACGCGCATCGGCTAGGGTCTTGCCGTGCTCCTTCGCAAGCAGTGTTGCGAGGTTTTCGTAATCAGCGTGGACGAGTTCGAGAAACTTCATCAGCACACGGGCGCGACGCTGCGGGTTGGTGGCAGCCCAAGCAGGTTGCGCGGCTTTGGCGTTTTCCACCGCCGCACGAACTTCCGCCGTTGAAGCCAGTGGCACTTTGGATGCAAGTTCGCCCGTCATCGGCCAAAAGGCATCGGCAAAACGGCCTGATGTGCCCTTAACGTGTTTGCCGCCAATAAAATGTGTGAGTTCCTGAGCCACTGTAAACGCCCCCTACTGAAAATGAGTGATGTGTCGTTGCTCCCTCATAAGCTGTTAGAGCTTATTCAAGCAAGTCCTACCTCACGGACGCCGACGTCCAGCCAATAAAGACGATTATTCGTCGAATAGGTCGGAATGGGTCCCGCTAGCGGCCAGTTTTAGCCGCCCTTGCGCAATCCGGTCGAGCGACTCTTCGCCTTCGCATAGGTTTTCAAAACCTGCGCCATACGGGTGAGGTGTCCGGCGCCTTCGGTCTTGAAAAACGCCATCACGTCAGGATCGAGGCGCAGATGGACCGAGACCTTTCTTGGGGGCCGTGTGGAAACAATCTCAGCTTTTGCCCAAAAGGCCTCGTCGGGCTCATAGGGCGGCGCATCCTCGGGCGTTGCCCTTATCTTTCCACTGCTCTTCATCGCCGCGATGTTGGCGCGCGAAAAGGTTACGGTATCGCCTTTGGCCATTGTTACCTACTTTCAAGCCGTGATGATGTAACGGGTCGCACCACGCCTTGTATAGACGAAGAAGTAGCTGATCTCTCCGACGGAGCCGAGGGCTTGGATGCGGGTTTCGCCATAGCCTGTCCGTTCGTCAATTGCTTCTCGGATTTCAGGATCATCAAAAATTCCAATGGCTTCGGCGCTTCGTCAGGCGTTACTTCGTAGCCGTCGTCGTCCAGCCAATATGCGCGTGGTCCTTCGACATCGTGAATTTCCAGGCCTTTTTCGGCCCTGCCATCACGTTAAGGTAATAAAGATCAAAGCCATGCGGTGCGGCTACCGGGTGAAAACCTTTCGGAACCAGTACGACATCGCCGTCCTTGATGGCAAAACTTTCATCGAGCGTGCCGTCATCCGTATAGACGCGCTGGAAGCCGAAGCCTTGTGGTGGGTTTAGGCGATGGTAATAGGTTTCCTCGAGATAGGTCTCGTTCGGATAATCGTCGGTGTCGTGCTTATGCGGCGGATAGCTCGACCAATTACCGCCGGGCGTGATGACCTCAACAACCAGCAGATTTTCCGCATGAGGCGACGTATCGGGCAAAATATTGCGGACATGGCGCGTATTGGTGCCCTTGCCGCGCGTTTCTTCGCCGACTTCCGAAGGCGTAAGGATGCGAGGCGGCAAGCCGCCTTTGGAGGGCGATGTGCAAACGGCTATTTCGCACTCGTCTTCGGCTTTAATTGCAAAATCGGATTGCGCTGGCACATAGACGGACCAAGGCAAGCCATCAAATACGTTCGCGCGTTCACCTAAAATGCCGCAATCGAGTGCGCCCGCCCGAATAGAAGCGCGGCCTGAGAGGATGACGAGGCAAATCTCGTTGCCTTCCGTATCACGCTCCAGCGCTTGCCCGGCTTTCAAGCGGTAGACTTCAAAGCCAACATAGGTCCACCCCGCCGATTGCGGCGTGACCGATAGGATACGGCCCTCGCCATCGGGTGCTGCGGGATGGACAATCAAATGCGACATGATGAAAAACTCCGGCTCGGTATCGTTAGTTAATGCATTACCCTATAATAGACGATTATTTGATCCGTCATTGCGAGCGAACGCGAAGCAACCTAGATGATGGTGATGAGTAAAATACAACAGCAAATTTTCGCTTAAATAACATCTACTAACTAGGTTGCTTCGCTGTCGCTCGCAATGACGATGCGAAACCAATCAACCGCTATTGCGCAAGCCCGCCGAAATTCCGTTGATTGTGAGCTGAATACCCTGCAACACCCGCGCATCGCTGGAATTGGCGCGGTGCTCTTTTAAGAACTCGACCTGCACATGGTTTAATGGATCGAGATAAGGGAAGCGGTTACGAATGGAACGGTCGAGCAACGGGTTGGCTTCGAGCAGTTTCGTCTGACCGGTTATCGACAGCAACATCTCGATGGAATCGGACCATTCTTGCTTGATCCGCCCAAAGATCGCGTCGCGTAGTGCCGTATCGGTCACAAGCTCGGCGTAGCGGGAGGCAATCGCGATCGAGCTTTTGGATAATACCATGTCCATATTCGAGAGCAAGGTTCGGAAAAACGGCCATTCATTCGCCATAGCCTGTAGCAAAGCGAGACCATGCTCGGGGTGGCGGGCGACAAAATCTTTTGCCGCCGAGCCAAAGCCATACCAGCCCGGCAACATCACACGCGCTTGTGCCCATGAGAACACCCAGGGAATGGCGCGTAGATCTTCGATTTTACGCGTCTTGGTGCGGGACGCCGGGCGCGAACCGATGTTCAGCGTGGCGATTTCGGTGATCACGGTTGAGGACCAAAAATAATCAACAAAGCCCGGCGTTTCATAGACAAGCCCGCGATAGGCAGAAAACGCTTTGGCGGATAATTCATCCATCGCGGTCAGATAGTCCGCTTTGGGCGCCGGTTGATCGGGATGTAGCAAGGAGGCTTCAAGCGTTGCGGCGGCCAAAATTTCGAGATTGCGACGACCGACTTCCGGATTTGAATATTTCGACGCGATGATTTCGCCTTGCTCGGTGATGCGGATGGCACCTTTCACGGCACCGCCCGGTTGAGCGAGAATGGCGTCATAGCTCGGCCCACCACCGCGGCCGACGGAACCGCCGCGGCCATGGAACAGGCGCATCGCCACGCCATGCTTGCGGAAGACGTCAATAAGCTGGATTTCGGCTTTATAAAGCTCCCAACCGGAGGTTACAAAGCCGCCATCCTTGTTGGAATCCGAATAACCGAGCATGACCTCTTGTAGATCGCCCCGGCTTTTGACCAAAGCGCGGTAGGCGGGAACCGAGAAGGCCTTTTCCATCACCTCAGCACACACCTGCAAATCGCCAATCGTTTCGAAGAGCGGAATGACATTCACATGTGCTGAGCCATCCGCCGCAATGAGGCCCACTTCTTTTAAAAGAACCGCAAGCTCCAACATATCGGAAACGCCTTCGGCCTTCGAGATGATGCAATTGGCGATGACCGCGCGGCCATAGCGCAGATGGGCAGTCGCTGCCGTGCGAAACACCGCCAATTCGCCCTTGGTTTCGTCCGAATAAGGGATATGGGGCGAAATAAGCGGCCGCGCTGTGTTTAATTCGCGGGTTAAAAGTGCAATCCGCTCGTCTTCAGAGAGCGATAGATAGGCAGTGCCCGGGGCAACCGCCTCAAAAAGCTCGGCAATCGTGCGCTCATGCACCGCCGAATTTTGCCGAAGATCGACAATGGCTAAATGGAAGCCGAAACAGTCCACCGCGCGGCGCAACAATCTAAGCCGCCCGCGGGTCAGAATGGCCGAGCCGTGCTGCCGGAGCGATTCATCAATCAGGTCCAAATCACGGCGGAATTCATGCGCCGAGCGATAGGCGGTGGCGTTGCCCGGTCCAGCAAAGCCCGTTAACCCCGCAACCTCCTCAGCCGTAACGGTCAAACGGGCCTGAATGCCTGACAGCGCCAGACGATAGGGCTCACGCTGCCGATGCGGAGAGGCAGAGGGCGATAGATCGGCCAAAGACCGGATCGCATCGGACACGCCGACAATGCCGTCGCTCAAAGGTAATTCACGCGACAAAGCGTCAATTTCGTCCAAATAGAACGTAAAAATGCGCTGAGAATGCATTGAGAGCGTGCTTTCAAGCACGTCGGCGGTGACAAAGGGGTTGCCATCACGATCCCCGCCAATCCAGCTCCCAATGCGCAGAAAACTTTCCACCTCATGCGGGGCTTGAGCCGGATCGAGCGCTTGCAAACGGTCTTCCAGCATCGAGTGAAGACGGGGAAGCTCCCGAAGAAACGTGTAATCGTAATAAGAAAGCCCGTTCATAACCTCGTCGAGCACGGTCAGCTTTGTCTCGCGCAGCAAATTGGTTTGCCAGAGTGTCACGATATCGCGACGTAGCCGCTCCTCAAGTGCTTCGGTTTCCTCGGGCGTTGCCACCATGCGGTCGCGGCGCTCTAAAAGTTCAGCGATCCCCATTTCCCGGTTCAGCGTGCTTTTACGGCGTACTTCGGTGGGATGGGCCGTTAAAACCGGACTGATATGCGCTTTATTAAAAAATGCCTTTAATTCCGGCACGCTTAAGCCCATTTTGCGGGCATCATCCAGCGCATAGGCCAGCGACCCGACGCGCGGAGCGGAACCCGCAATGGCATGCGCCCGGGTGCGGCGAATATGGTGCTGGTCCTCCGCAATATTGGCGAGATGCGAAAAATGGCTAAAAGCGCGAACGATTTGTACCGTCTGAGTGGGCGTCAACCCGTCTAAAATAGCTTCCAGCTCGTCGCGCGCCGGGGTGTTGTTGTCGCGGTGAAAGCGGATCGAGGTCTGGCGGATTTGCTCAACAATGGCATAGATATCGTCGCCTTCCTGCTCGCGGACGGTATCGCCCAACAAGCGGCCAAGCAGACGGATATCTTCGCGCAACGGTCCATCCTTGTCCCCGTCTAGCACCGACGCCCGATTGTGCAGTTCGCTTGAGGAGTTCATCCACTCCGGCCCTTTCATTGGTCATCTCTCAATGTTAACGCCACATTTTTAAACCAAGAACCGTGCCACCGCGCGATTGGGTTCAATCGCAGCTGATGAGGTGGTATCATGGTTATAGCAACGGTCTAGGTGCAGCGTTTAATCTGTGTTAGTATACGTTACGTCAGCGAGAGCAAGGACTTGAACGGGAAATGGACCGAAACAGCGACATCGTTCCCTTTCATGAGACGGCATCCTGCGCGCACCACGCGAAGGGCGATGAGTGCCGGTTTTGTAATGTCCGTCGCTTGAGCATCTGCGCGGCCGTAGACGCGGAGGAGTTATCGTTCCTCGAAGACCTGTCAGGCGACACCGTTTTTGAGGAAAAATCCGCGCTGTTTCGTGAAGAAGACGAGGCCATATCGGTTTATAATGTGACATCCGGTGTAGTCCGCCTGGTGCGGTCCTTGCCGGATGGACGGCGGCAAATTACCGGCTTTGCTATGGCGGGTGATTTTTTAGGCCTTTCGCTCAATACATCCTGGTCGTTTTCGGCCGAAGCGGTAACCGATGTGCGGGCGTGCCGGTTTAAGCGGTCGACCTTTGAGGATTTCAGCGACCGCAAACCGCACCTCATGAAGCGCATGCATGAATTTGCAACCCATGAACTCTCCTTGGCCCAAGATCACATGGTGCTGCTGGGTCGGTTAACGGCAGAGGAAAAGCTCGCGACCTTTTTGCTTGAATTGAAGCGGCGTTGGACCCGGGTTGAGGGTCACGAAATCGGCCTCATTAAATTACCCATGGGCCGACAGGATATTGCCGATTATCTTGGCCTGACCATTGAAACCGTCAGCAGAACCATCAACCAGATGCATCGCGATCGTCGGCTCGTCATCGTACCGGACGGTATACGGTTTGTTGATCCGGCTTATTTCGAAGCCCACGCCCTGCGTTAAAGTCCTTTTTTTATCAGATTAGCCGCAACCTTAGACCTTCGTCTGATAAGGCCAAGCCCGAGGTTTGATTTGTATCAATGCCAGAGTTCCATCTCCGCGTAACGGTTCCACTCAGGGCTTAGCCCAAGCGGACCATACACTCCGCAGGGCCATCAAGAGCGGGGTATGGGGATCATGGACGGTATTTACCCGAAAAAACTCAGGTTTGGCGAAATCGGCCTTTCGGTTGTCATGGCGGTATTGGCCGCTGGGGCCATTATTGTGGCCGCCAAGGCGTGGACGCCGGAATATGCGTTTCACGCGTATCTTTTCTCGGCCGCAGCCGTTGCAGCCATTTTTGCAATCGCCAATCGATACACCGCGCGCGATGCCGCGACACCACAAATGATCGATGGCAAGCCAAACTATAATTTTGGACCGGTTAAATTTGCGACGTTGGCGGCGATGTTTTGGGGGCTCGCGGGCTTCACGGTCGGCCTTTACATCGCGCTTCAGCTTGCTTGGCCGATGTTCAATCTCGATCTTCCCTGGTTTAGCTTTGGTCGCTTGCGTCCCCTTCACACTTCCGCCGTGATTTTTGCCTTTGGCGGAAACGTGTTGCTGGCGACCTCTTTTTATGTGGTTCAGCGTACCTGCCGCGCGCGGTTGGCGGGCGATTTAGCGCCTTGGTTTGTCGTGCTGGGCTATAATTTCTTTATCCTAATCGCCGGCACCGGCTATTTGCTCGGCATTACGCAGGGCAAAGAATACGCTGAACCGGAATGGTATGCCGACCTTTGGCTTACGGTGGTTTGGGTTACCTATCTGCTGGTTTTCTTAGGCACCCTGTGGAAGCGGGAAGAGCCCCACATCTATGTGGCGAACTGGTTCTATCTCGCCTTCATCGTCACCATTGCGGTGCTGCATCTGGGCAATAATGCGTCGGTACCGGTTTCGATCTACTCGTCCAAATCTTACATCGTTTGGTCTGGCGTGCAGGATGCGATGATCCAGTGGTGGTACGGCCATAATGCGGTCGGCTTCTTCCTCACCGCCGGCTTTCTGGCCATCATGTATTACTTCATCCCGAAGCGGGCGGATCGGCCGATCTATTCTTATCGGCTCTCGATCATCCATTTCTGGGCGCTGATCTTCATGTATATCTGGGCGGGCCCGCATCATCTGCATTACACCGCGCTGCCCGATTGGGCGCAGACCCTCGGCATGACGTTTTCGATCATGCTCTGGATGCCCTCCTGGGGCGGCATGATCAACGGCTTGATGACGCTTTCGGGCGCGTGGGACAAACTCAGAACCGATCCAGTCTTGCGCATGATGGTGGTCTCGGTCGCCTTTTACGGCATGTCGACCTTCGAGGGGCCGATGATGTCGATCAAATCGGTCAATTCGCTCAGCCATTACACCGATTGGGGCATTGGTCATGTTCACTCCGGCGCGCTGGGCTGGGTCGCCTACGTATCCTTTGGTGCCATCTATTGCCTCGTGCCTTGGCTTTGGAATCGGCGCGAGGTCTATTCGCTCAAGCTCGTGAATTGGCACTTCTGGGTCTCGACCATCGGCATTGTCTTCTACATCACGGCGATGTGGGTCGCGGGCATCATGCAAGGGCTGATGTGGCGTGCCTATACCGCGCTCGGCTTCCTCGAATATTCCTTCGTCGAGACGAGTGAAGCGATGCATCCGATGTACATCATCCGGGCACTTGGCGGCGGGTTGTTCCTGCTGGGAGCCATCATCATGGCCTATAATCTCTACAAAACCATCCGTTCGCCTGAGCCCGCTGCCCTTGGTAGCCGCGCGGCCCTTGTCCCCGGCGAGTGAGGAGCAAAATCCATGACACATCCAGCACAGCCTTCCCGCTCACCAAAACCTTCCTCCACACTCTGGCAGAAGCATCAGGTTTTCGAGAAGAATTCGATTATTTTGGTGATCGGTATTCTGGTCGCGATTTCGATCGGCGGTCTCGTCGAGGTTTTGCCGCTCTTCTATCTGAAAAGCACGATTGAAAAGGTAGACGGCATCAGGCCGCTCTCGCCGCTCGAATTATCGGGCCGGAACATTTATCTGCGCGAGGGCTGTTATAATTGCCACTCGCAAATGATCCGCCCTTTACGCGACGAGGTGGAGCGCTACGGCCATTATTCGCTGGCTGCTGAGAGCATGTATGACCACCCCTTCCAATGGGGCTCAAAGCGGACAGGGCCCGATCTCGCCCGCGTTGGCGCTAAATATTCCGACGATTGGCACCGCGACCATTTGCGTAACCCGCGCTCGGTTGTGCCCGCTTCGATTATGCCGGGATATCCTTGGCTTGAGCAGACGCCACTCGATATCGCCCATATTGGCGACAATATGGCAGTTTTAGCCGTTGAGGGTGTACCTTATACGCCAGAAATGGTTGCAGCCGCGATATCGGATGCCAAGACGCAAGGCTCGGCGGACGATGCCGCAACTCCAGCCTTTGCCGGGCGTTACCCCAAAGCGATCAACCGCGATCTCGGTGGCAATGTGGGCAGGCTGACGGAAGCCGATGCGCTGATCGCCTATCTCCAGCTCTTGGGCACGCAGGTCGATTTCAAGCTCTATGACGACAAAGCGAACATTCGGTGAGGTGATATCATGGAAGGCAATCCAACATTCGAAGCGCTGTCGGCCTTCGCTGCAACCTGGGGAATGGCCTATTTCGGGGTGATTTTCATGATCGTCATCGCCTACGCGTTATGGCCGTCAAAGCGCGCGCAGTTTAACGCCGCCGCCCGCATTCCGCTGTCCGAGGACTAAACCATGCAAGACAACGCTGCAAAACCGGCCAATGACAAAAAGGCCAGCGTCGGAACCACCGGCCATGAATGGGACGGGATTCAAGAACTCAACACGCCTTTGCCGCGCTGGTGGTTGTGGACCTTATACGCCACAATAATCTGGGCCTTCGCGTATTGGATCGCCTACCCCGCTATTCCGTTGGTGAGCTCCTTTACCAAAGGTGCGTTGGGTTGGTCCTCTCGCGAGGCGGTTGTTGCCGATGTGCGCGACCTTCAGACGTTGCGAGGCCCGATGACGGCCAAGATCGAAGCCACAAGTCTGGCCGAGATCGAGAGCACGCCAGAGCTTCTGTCCTTTGCCCGCGCCCAAGGGGCTGCGGCCTTCGCAGTGAATTGCTCCACCTGTCATGGTGCAGGCGCTCAAGGGGCCAAAGGCTATCCCAACCTGAATGATGATGATTGGCTGTGGGGCGGTACGGTCGACGCCATTCATCTTACCCTCCAACACGGCATTCGCTGGGATGCTGATAAAGACACGCGCGCCAGCATGATGCCCGCCTTTGGACGGGATGGGATTTTAAAGCCGAACGAAATCTCGGCAACAGCCGATTATGTCCGCTCACTCTCTGATCTCCCCGTCGAAAAAGGGGCCGATCTTGCCCTTGGAGCAACGGTTTTTGCCGCTAATTGCGCAGCTTGCCACGGTGAAAAGGGCGAAGGCCTGCAAGATGTTGGCGCGCCGAAGCTCAATGATAAAATATGGCTCTACGGATCCGACAAAGCGTTGCTGATCGAGCGGATGACATTGGGTGGCGGCGGAGTGATGCCCGCCTGGTCCGCGCGGTTGGATGCGCCAACGGTCAAATCGCTTGCGGTCTATGTGCATACCCTTGGTGGCGGTCAGTAGGACGCCCGATACGCATCTTCCTAAAGTCCGCCCAGATTGGTGGCGGACTTTCCTCGGTCAGGACTAAAAATGTCGCTCGCTACCCCTTTTGATCCGCATTTGGATGAGCCGGAACCCCCGCTTTACGCGGCGCGAAAGCAGATTTACCCGCAGGCGGTGAAAGGGCATTATCGGCGGATCAAATGGCTCATTCTGATTGCCACGTTGGGCGTTTATTATTTCCTGCCCTTTGTCCGGTGGGATCGCGGACCAAACGCCCCTTCGCAGGCCGTGCTGATCGATCTGCCGCACCGGCGGGCGTTTTTCTTCTTCATCGAAATTTGGCCGCAAGAAGTCTATTATCTTACCGGTATTTTGATCGTCGCGGCCCTCATTTTGTTTCTAATGAACGCGATGGCAGGGCGTGTGTGGTGCGGCTATCTGTGCCCGCAAACGGTGTGGACCGACCTGTTTATGGCGGTGGAGCGGTTGATTGAAGGCGACCGGCGCGAACGGATGCACCGCGATGCCCAGCCGATGAACCTCGAAACCTTCTCGTTAAAGCTGTTGAAGCATTCGGTTTGGTTGCTGCTGGCTTGGTGGATGGGTGGCGTTTGGGTGCTTTATTTTGCCGACGCTCCTACGCTGGTCAAAGATCTAGCGACATTTCGGGCCGAGCCGATTGCCTATGTGTCGATCGCCGTTTTGACGTTCACGACCTATACGTTTGCGGGCCTGATGCGCGAGCAGGTATGTCTTTATATGTGCCCCTGGCCGCGCATTCAGGCAGCCCTCACCGATGAGCACGCGCTGAACGTCACCTATCGCTATGATCGCGGCGAGCCTCGGATGTCGCTCAAAAAGGCGGTGCATGCCCGAGAAATCAGCGAACCTGCGGGTGATTGCATCGATTGCCAGCAATGCGTGGCCGTCTGCCCGACGGGTGTCGATATCCGCAACGGGTCGGATCTGGGCTGCATTCAATGCGGGTTGTGTATCGACGCCTGCGACGAAGTGATGAAAAAGATCGACCGACCCGTTCGGTTGATCGCGTACGATACCGACGTGAACATCAAGCGGCGGCAATCTGGGCTAAACGAGATTTTCCGGCCCATCCGGTCAAGAACCGTGCTGTATATGGTCCTTATTGCGCTGATTGGTGGGGTAATGGCCTATGCGCTAGCGACGCGCTCGCCCTTTACCGTCAGCGTCATCCATGACCGCAATCCGATTTTTGTGAAGCTTTCGGATGGGCATATCCGGAATGGATTCACGGTTCGGATCGCCAATATGATGATGGAGCCAAGGGTGTTCACGCTGGATGTCGACGGATTGCATGAAGCGCATATCGAGATCATTGGAGGCGAGGGTCTGATCGATGATAAGCCCTCGATCACGGTAGGGGCCGACCAGACGCGCGAATTGCGGGTCTTGGTACGGGCAGGCGTCGACGACGACAAAGAGAGCGAACCCGCCCATCTCGAATTTACTATCCGCGACGAAACAGACGGGCATGTTGCCAAGGTTCAAGATTTCTTCCGTACCCCGCATAGCGTGCATTGACGAATAATTGGCTTGAGATGACCGAGGAGACCTTTCGATGATGGCAAACCAAACGATGGATGACGAAGGCCCCAAGCTGACCGGCCTAAAGGTTTTAATGATCACACTTGGCTTTTTTGGCGTGGTGATGATCGTCAATTTCGGCATGGCCTATATGGCGATCCATACCTTTAGTGGGATGCAGACCGACAAACCATATGAAACCGGATTGGCGTTTAACCGTGCGATTTCGGATGCCAACGCGCAGGCAGCACGGGGTTGGAACGTGAATGCGAGGCTTGAACGAGCGCCTTCTGGGATGGTTGGTGTTCTTGTTTCGCTCAAAGATGCTCAGGCTAATGCACTTTCAGGCCTTCAGGTTTCAACAGTCTTACGCTCACCCATCGATGCCAAGCGTGACCATCTCGTGACCCTTAAAGAGGATCAATTCGGCTCGTATCAGGGCGAGACCCAGGCCGAAGTCGGGCAGTGGGATGTCGAGGTTGAAGCCAAACAGGATGGTGTGACGGCCTTCCGTTCGATTAGCCGGGTTATCATGCACTAAACCAGACGAAGGACCAAAGCCGTGACGACGACCGCCGATTATTCGACCTTTTTAAAGCAGAATGGCACAGGGAGGCCTTTGCTCGATTTGGCCGTCGAGGGCATTGTTTCGGCCGATGCGATTACTGACATTGAGGGGGCGCTTCGGCACATGCCGGGCCTGACCAGTGCGCGGTTGAATTTGACAACGCGCAGGCTTTCAACCGAATGGGCCACGCCGGATTGTGACCCGGCCCCCGCAATTGCGACGCTTGAAAAGCTCGGCTATCGGGTCGCACCCTTTACCTCGGACCGTGCGGAAACAGACGAAGACCGCCGCACCAAATGGTTGCTGCGGTGCCTCGCGGTTTCGGGCTTTGCCGCCATCAATGTAATGTTGTTATCGGTTTCCGTTTGGGCGGGGAATGTGACCGATATCACGCCCGAGACGCGGGATTTATTCCATTGGCTCTCGGCGCTGATCGCGCTACCTGCGGCGGGCTTTGCCGGACAACCGTTTTTCTACAGCGCCGCCCAAGCGCTCCGCGCGGGCCGCATGAACATGGATGTGCCGATCTCGATTGGCATTACATTGGCGCTCGGCATGTCGGTTTATGAGACGGCGCATCACGCCGAGCACGCCTATTTTGATTCAGCCTTGATGTTGATTTTCTTTCTGCTCGCCGGTCGCGTGCTCGATCACGCGATGCGGAAGCGGACGCGCGCGGCGGCGGCTAATTTGGCGGCTTTGCGGGTTCCAGTCGCTTCGCGGCTGAATGCCGATGGCAGCCTGACCGAACTCCCCCCCGAAGCATTGCATGCGGGCGACGTTGTGCTCGTGCGTGCCGGCGAACGCTTGGCGGCGGACGGCATGATCCTCAAGGGTAATTCGCATCTCGATGAAAGCCTGATCACCGGCGAAACTTCGACGAAATCGGTAGGACCGGGTGATCGGGTCTATGCCGGAACGCTGAACGGGGCCATTGCCCTTCAGGTGCAGGTGGCGGCAGCAGGGACCGCGACGCTCCTCGCCGATATTGAGCGCTTGATCGATAATGCCGTTCTCGCCAGAAGTGCCTATGTGCAGGTTGCCGACAAAGTGGCGCAAATTTATGCCCCCGTTGTGCATATTGCAGCGGCTTTGACGGCGATGGGGTGGATCGCGCTCGGCGCCAGCGTGCATGACGCGCTGATTATCGCCATTGCCGTCTTGATCATCACCTGTCCATGCGCTTTGGCCTTGGCAGCTCCCACCGTGCAAGTTGTCGTGGCCGGAGCGCTTTTCCGGCGCGGGATTTTGATGAAATCGGGCGATGTGATCGAGCGCATGGCCGAGGTCGATACCGTGGTTTTTGACAAAACCGGCACGCTGACCTTGCCGGAGCCGACGCTGATCGATACCGGAGATTTATCCGATACGGCCCTTAAACTGGCGGGTCGACTGGCCCAATCGAGCCACCATCCGTTAGCCCGCGCCGTGAGGGATGAAACGGTCGCACGGTTCGGGCCGCTTGAACCGATTGAAGGAGCCGAGGAGGTAACGGGCGCAGGCGTGAAGGCGTTGGTCGATGGGGTTGAACTCCGGCTTGGTAGCCCCGCTTTTTGCACGCTTCCCGCCCCCGTATGGCGCGGTGGCACTTCCCTTATCGCGTTCCGGCACGGCGAACATACCGGGTTTATTGGCGTTGGTCAGTCGCTGAGACCCGATGCCCGGTCCACCATTGAGGCGTTGCGCCGGGATGGGTATCGCTTGATCATTCTTTCAGGGGATCACCAGCAGGCGACCGATGCGATTGGGCGTTCTTTAGGCATTGAGGATTGCCGCGCGGGGCTTCGCCCGGTCGAAAAGCTCGCAGCCCTTGAGGCGTTAAAGGCAGAAGGCCGTGTTGTTTTAATGGTGGGTGACGGGCTGAATGATGCACCGGCGCTCGCGGCTGCGTCCGTCTCGCTGTCTCCGGCAACGGGTGCCGATGTTACCCAAGCAGCCGCCGATGCCGTATTCACCGGGCGCAAACTGGGCGCGGTCCGCGATGCGCTAAGGCTTTGCGGCAAGGGGCGGCGCGTGATGCGCGATAATTTCCTTCTCGCGCTCGTCTATAATCTGATCGCGGTACCCCTTGCGGTGGCGGGTTTTGTAACCCCGCTGATTGCGGCAGCGGCGATGTCGGGTTCCTCGATCATCGTCACGGTGAATGCCCTACGCGCCCGGACCGTGAAAGACCTCTCGCAATGACCATTCTGCTCTATCTCGTGCCTGCTGCTTTAGGATTGGGGCTTTTGGCGCTGGGGGCTTTTATGTGGTCGCTTAAATCCGGCCAATATGAGGATCTTGATGGCGCGGCGCATCGCATTTTGAGCGATGACGATGTGAAGGACCGCTGAAATGGCCCGCGTCGACAGCCTTCGAATGCGCGCCGGGCAACTGTTTTGCGCCTGCGATAGCGACGGTTTGCCGATCGATCTCGACCGATTGCCCGTAGGCGCTGGCCTTATGCGGATGGGCTCGGCCTTTGGCGTCTCCGTCTTTTCGCAGGTTTTGACGCTTTCCGTTTTACCGCTCGCAAGCCAGGAAATCGGAGGCGAGCCGCATCGCTTGGCCTGGCCCTATCTGGCTTTGCTGATCGGCGCTGCCTTGGCTGGCTTTCCGGCCTCTTTCTTGATGGACATGTTTGGCCGGAGAGCCGCCTTCGCGCTCGGTGCCAGCCTTGGCATTGCGGGTGGGATATTGGCCGCTAAGGCTGCCATCGACCGGCAGTTTTCCATGCTGGTCATCGGGGCACTCTGGCTTGGAATGGCGCAAGGCTTTGCGCTTTTCTACCGCCATGCTGGCGCGATGGCGGGACATGCGGGCGGATTGGTGTTTGGAGCGGGGGCGGCTGGGGCTTTGGTTGCGCCGTTTCTGATGGAGGGTTTGAACCTTGCGGCGGGGCCCTTCACCCTTGCCTATGCGCTCGGTCTAGCGGGTTTAGCCAATCTGGTGACCCTTTGGCTTGCCGTTGGTTTACCGGCAAGGCAGGTGGAAATCGAAACGGCGGCAGCAATAAAGCGGCCAAAGCCGCTGGTCTTTATCGTATCAACCGCGCTCGCCGCCCTTGCTTGGTTTGGCATGACAGGGCTGATGGCCCGTGTGCCCTTGATGATGGCAGGCTGCGGGCTTGGCGTGTCGATGACCGCCTCGGCGATGGCCGTGCACCTTGCGGCCATGTATGTGCCGGGTTTTGTGATTGGTCGCTGGATTTCGGCTTGGGGCGGGATTATTGTTGAACTATGCGGGCTTTTGCTGATCACACTCGGCGGCAGCGCCGTGTTTTGGCAAGGCACGGTTGCTGGATTTAGCCTCGCCTTGGCGCTTGCGGGGTTTGGCTGGGGCATGGCGACCATTGGCGCGCTTGCAGCGCTGCACCGCGACGGACGACCCTCGCCCGTCTGGCTCGCGATGCACGACGCGACGCTGTTCATCTCAGCGTTAGCCGGTGCGCTCGCCTTTGGACAGTTGGGCTGATCTGCACCGATCGGGGATGCGCGGCTCGACAACCCATGCCAGTGTGCGATCCATGATTCTGTTCGGAGACGCACCAATGCTGTTACGCTTTGGCATTTTTCTGGTTTTGGCCGCTCTTGGTGGGGCCGCGATTACCGTTCAGGCGGGGCTAAACTCGCAAGTGGCCCGCATGCTGGGCCACCCGCTTTGGGCAACGCTTGTGTCTCTCACCGTCAGCATCATCAGCATTGTTCCACTGCTGATCGCGTTTCGGGCGGGTCCGCCGCATTTGGAGGGTCTGAGCCATGCGCCTTGGTGGGTATGGATTGGTGGGGCATTGGGAGCGTTTTTTATTACCGTTGCTCTGATGACAGCGCCCGAGCTTGGCGCGGTGGTGTTTATTTCAGCCGTTGTCATGGGGCAGACGATTGCCTCAATCTTGCTCGACCAATTCGCGATTGCAGGCTTTCCCTCAAGGCCCGTTACGCTTCTGCGGGTAGCCGGTGCTTTGCTGGTTGTGGCGGGCGTTTTGCTCAGCGCCTGGGCCGCGCAAGCCGCAACGAGAACGGCGCAAGCCAACGCCGTATCCGAGATCGCGCGTTGAACGCTTGACAATCTCCCGAACCCGTGTGGAAATCTTGACCAATTGGTCAGGTTCTGCGGGGGCAGACTTTCCGGGAGGGTCGGAGCGATGGGATCGGTACGGGCAGATGGCATTCAGACCGGGCGGCTCGCGCCCACCGATTATGAGGCGAATTTTTCCGATATCCACGCGCCTCTAAGCTCTCACGAGGCCTTTGTGGAGGCGGAGCGTTGCTATTTCTGCCATGACGCGCCGTGCCAAACCGCCTGCCCGACCTCCATCGACATTCCGCTTTTCATTCGGGAAATCGCGACCGGAAATAATTTGGGCGCGGCAGAGACAATCCTAAGCGCCAATATTTTGGGCGGCATGTGCGCGCGCGTATGCCCCACCGAGACGCTCTGCGAAGAGGCGTGCGTCCGCGAACATGCGGAAGGCAAGCCCGTTAAAATCGGCCTGTTGCAGCGCCACGCTACCGACGCGCTGATGGAAAGCGGCAAACAGCCCTTCACCCGCGCCGCATCGACAGGCAAAAAAGTAGCCGTCATTGGCGGCGGCCCGGCAGGGCTTTCTTGCGCGCATAAGCTTGCCGAACACGGCCATGCGGTGACGATTTTTGAATCGAAAAACAAGCTTGGCGGGCTTAATGAATATGGCATAGCGGCCTATAAAACGACGCATGACTTTGCCCAGCGCGAGGTTGATTTTATTCTCGCCATCGGCGGGATCGAGGTCAAAACAGGTCAAGCACTGGGGTGCAATGTGGAGATTGGCGCGCTTCGCCAAGGGTTCGATGCGGTGTTTGTCGGGACAGGCCTCTCCGGTGTCAACAAGCTCGGGCTTGAAGGCGAAGGCACACTTTCGGGCGTCGTCGATGCGGTGAAATACATTGCGCAACTACGGCAGGCGAAAGACCTTTCAAGCCTGCCAGTTGGCCGGAACGTGGTGGTGATCGGGGGCGGCATGACCGCGATTGACGCCGCCGTCCAATCGAAGAAGCTGGGCGCCGAGAACGTCACCATCGTTTATCGGCGCGGCCAGAGCGACATGAAGGCCAGCGCCTATGAACAACAGGTGGCGCAAACCCATGGCGTGACGATCCGCACCTTCGCCCAACCTGCGGCGCTGATCGGCGAGAATGGCAAAGTGACCGGCGTGCGGTTTGACGAGACCGATATGAAAAACGGCAAACTCGTTACAACCGGAAGCGCCTATACGCTTACCGCCGATATGGTGCTGACCGCCATCGGCCAAATCTTTGTGCCCGACGGGCTCGGCGGTGCCGACGCGCTCGCGCTGGAAGCGGGCCGGATCAAGGTTGATGCCGAGCGGCGCACCAGCGCCAAAGGCATTTGGGCGGGCGGGGATTGCATTGCTGGCGGGGAAGATTTGACCGTCGCAGCGGTTGAAGACGGCAAACAGGCCGCTTTATCGATTCATCAAGCTCTAAGCATGTAAGTTTTCGGGGAGAGACGGATATGGCTGACCTTCGTAGCACTTTCCTTGGCATTAAATCACCCAACCCCTTCTGGCTGGCTTCCGCGCCGCCAACCGACCGCGAAACCAATGTCGTGCGCGCGTTCAAGGCAGGATGGGGCGGCGTTGTATGGAAAACACTCGGCGATGGCGACCCGATTGTGAATGTGAGCGGCCCGCGCTATGGCGCGATCCACAGTGCGGACCGGCGCTTGATCGGGCTCAACAATGTCGAGTTGATCACCGATCGACCGCTTGAAATCAATCTGCAGGAAATCAAAAAGGTAAAACGCGAATGGCCGGATCGGGCCATGGTGGTTTCCCTCATGGTGCCCTGCGAGGAGCGCAATTGGGCGGATATTTTAAAACGCGTTGAGGAAACCGATTGCGACGGTGTCGAGCTGAATTTCGGCTGTCCGCACGGCATGTCGGAGCGCGGCATGGGCGCGGCCGTTGGCCAGGTTCCGGAATATATCGAAATGGTCACGCGCTGGTGCAAAACCTATACAAGAATGCCGGTGATCGTGAAGCTTACGCCCAACATTACGGATATTCGTTTTCCCGCACGCGCGGCGAAGAACGGCGGCGCGGATGCGGTTTCGCTGATTAATACCATCACTTCCATCATGACGGTTGATCTCGACCAGATGTCGCCTTGGCCGGTAATTGACGGGCAAGGCACGCATGGTGGCTATTGCGGGCCTGCGGTAAAGCCCATCGCGCTCAATATGGTGTCGCAGATTGGCCGCGATCACGAGACACGCGGCTTGCCGATTTCCGCGATTGGCGGCGTGACGACGTGGAAGGACGCCGCTGATTATATCGCCATGGGAGCGGGCAATGTGCAGGTGTGC
>CANCAR010000027.1 GCA_947374125.1 Hyphomicrobiales bacterium
CATTGGCCACCGCCTGTATGCCAAGCCTTCGTTCTAAATGGGCGAGGTTTTGATCAAAATGGCCGAAAATTTGACCGGCTACTCGATTATCGGCAAATGAAAGGCGTAAATCAGCCGATTCAAGCATGCCCTGTTTGCGGGGCGAATTCGGAAAACGCGTCGCGCCATCGGTGGCTCTCAAGACCTTCTCCTGTTCAAGCGACCGCACGGGGCCGGTCGGATAATTGGCCAATCAAACTATTGGTTACGCTTTCAGTAATTTCGACAGAAACCACTTGGCCGATCAAATCGGCACTTCCTTCAAAGGCAACGGCTAAAAGATGGGGTGATTTACCGGCAATCTGACCCGGTTTGCGCCCAACACGCTCGACGAGCACGTCTAGCGTGCGACCAACCATCGATTCCTGAAATGCACGCTGCTGCTTTGTAACCAAGGCTTGAATGGTTTGAAGCCGCGAATCTTTCACTGATTCGGGCACCTGATCGGCCATATCGGCGGCTGGTGTGCCGGGGCGGGGGCTATATTTGAACGTATAGGCGCTCGAAAAGCCGATCTCTTCGACAAGCTGCATCGTGGCAGCAAAGTCCTCATCCGTTTCACCCGGGAACCCAATGATAAAATCAGACGAGAACGCCGTATCGGGCCGATACCGTTTCACGGAAGCAACAGCTGCGCGAAAATCAGCAACCGAGTGGCGACGGTTCATGGCGTCCAAAATCCGGTCTGAACCCGATTGAACCGGCAAATGCAAATAGGGCATCACGGCCGCATTGTCGCGATGGGCGCGGGCCAAAACATCATCCATATCGAGCGGGTGACTGGTCGTATACCGCAAGCGAATGATCCCCGGTACGCGGGCCACGCGGTCCAAAAGGGTAGCCAAACTAACGGTTGATCCCGCCTCATCTAGCCCATGAAACGCGTTCACATTCTGCCCGAGCAGGGTGATCTCGCGAACGCCCGAGGCGGCGAGCCGTTCGATTTCCGTAATAATCTCATCCACCGAACGGGAAAATTCTGATCCCCGCGTATAGGGCACGACGCAGAAGGTGCAGAATTTATCGCAGCCTTCCTGCACGGTGACAAAAGCGGAAACCCCGCGCGCGCGGATGGTTTTTGCCGTGGGCGCTGGCAGCGAGACGAATTTATCCTCTGCCGGAAACTCGGTTTCGACCAAGCGTTTTTTCTGCGATTGACGAAGTAAATCAGGCAAATTCTGATAATTTTGTGGGCCGACCACTAGATCAACCGCCGGCGCGCGGCGCAAGAGTTCGGCGCCCTCGGCTTGCGCCACGCAGCCTGCCACAACAATCCGTGTCTCGAGCCCCAATGCCGTGCGGTCCCGCTTCATCTCGCGGATGCGGCCAAGCTCGGAATAGACCTTTTCGGCGGCTTTTTCGCGGATGTGGCAGGTATTTAACACGACAAGATCGGCTTCTTCGATCGTTTCCGTCGCCGTATATCCTTCGCCTTCCAGAATGTCCGCCATGCGCTCGGCATCGTAGACATTCATCTGACATCCGTAGGATTTAACAAAAACGCGTTTTGCCGAAGCTGTGGTCATTCGTCTCGCCAATGGCCGGGCGTTAAAAGGGTAGAATCAGGCCGACCGATTACATTCACTTCACTATAATCGGTTCCTTGCCCGCAAGAGAACTGAAAATCGTGATGATCCCGCAAAATCATGCGGCAATTCGCCCGCGTATAATATCAGCAGCCCGTATCCGGATCGCCCGCTCGGCTGCGCGCGTGGCGATTTTGCGGTTTTGCGCCACATCTGCCGCTAGAGGCTCGCAAAAAGAGATGGTCACTTCGATGGGACCGCCCAAAAGAATGCCTTTGAAATGGGGCACCAACTCCATATCGCCATACCAAGCAATACAAGGCCTCTCGGCACGGTGAATGGGCAGGCCGGTGCGACGGGTATAGGTGATCGCAACGGGCTGGATGCGTGATGGCTCGTCGCCGATTACCTCACCGACTGCCCCCACCAACGAGGAGCGGAATTCGAGGATGCGATGTCCGTCGCTTGTGGTGCCTTCGGCAAACAGCACCATGGCGTCCCCCTCTTTCAGCCGTTGGGCTACCGCTTGATGCGCTTCTCGTGTCGCCATGCGACGGGACCGATCAATAAAAACCGAGCGCTGCAATTTGGCAAAAAGACCAAAAATCGGCCAGGTCGCCACTTCGGATTTAGCGATAAAGGAGACGGGCATAACGGCACTCAGCGCGACAATATCGAGCCAAGATGAGTGATTAGACAGCAAAAGCAAGGGACGTCCGCCTGCCGCACTGCCATTGACCGTCACTTTAAGCCGCAACAGCGCGCAAACCACGCGGTGGTAAAAAACGGGTAGATGGCGGGCAATCGGCCAATCCAATTGAATGGACAGCCATTGAACGGGGATCAGAACCAAGGTGAAGGGGGTCACAAGGCCTAAAAACACCGCTATCCGAAACCGCGCCATCATGATCCGCATCATCCCTTCAACCCGTTCAGAACCGTTGTTTCACTGATCCGTGTGACAGATAGAAGACGCTTGAAGCTCGTCATCACAGATTTGCAAGCTCACGCTTCATAATGATCGCATTGGCAAGACGACCATCGGGTTTACGATAATAGGCCTTTCGGATGCCCGCTACGATGAAACCCGTGTTTTCATAGAGTATGATGGCTGGTTTATTGTCTTCTTCCACCTCCAAATAAAGCATTTTAACGCCAGAGGCGGCCAAACGGGGCAAATGCGTATCGAGCAGCCGCCGACCATAGCCATAGCCTCGGTTGGTACGGCGAACGGCGATGGTGAGAATCTCCGCCTCATCCGCCGCTATTCGGCTCATCACAAAGCCAAAAAGCTTGGCGGGGGAACGGCTATGGCACGCGATCTCCGTGATCACAGCGCGATCAGCTAAAAGGCTCTCAAACTCACCCGCGCTCCATGAACCCGAAAAACCCCCCTCAGAGTGGATCGTGGAAAGTTCAGCAGCGTCATCGAGTTTCGCGGGCCGGAGCGCTGCTTTGGGGGTTGGAAAAATCGAAAGCCGCATCACGGTCTCATCCTAAACCAACGCGATCCGACCATTGGTCTGAGGCGTAGCATCTGGCGGCCTGAGATAGAGCGGCGAGGGCGGCGATTGCTGCGGGTCTCCAACTGATCCAAGTCTTGCAATCCACGCGATGTCAGGACCCGCCAAATCCGGCTCCGCTTCACACGAACCGCCCGCTTCCCTTAACGCTGACGCAAGCAGCAACGCTGCCGAGCCGACAATCCGCACGGGCAATGATCCGATTGCGGCAAGCGCATCCGTCATTGAAATGATCTGAGGCGCAAGGAGCAGCCGTCCATCCGGGCTAACCATTTGGAGATAAACATGGCTATGGCGCGCGTCGATGACGCTGACGACCGCTTCATTGCCGCCAACTCCCAGCGATGGGGCTGCGAAGGCCGAAAGGGTGTTGATACCGATCACCGGCTTTTGCGTGGCAAAACCAATTGCACGGCCCGCAGCCAACCCAACCCGCAAGCCCGTAAAACTCCCCGGTCCCACCGATACGGCAATCCGATCCAGCGAGGAAAAGCCGCCTTCCACCCGACCCATGACGCGTTCGATGATCGGCATCAGCGCTTCGGCATGGCCGCGCGCCATATCAACGCTTTCGACCGAAAGCATTGTATCCGTCTCTTCTTCAAAAACACCCGCTGAACAAAGGCCAAGCGCCGTATCGATTGCCAAGATCCGCACTTGAATTTTGCCTTTGCCGACTAAAGGTCCCGTCAGATGATCGACGCGAATTCGTCGAAATCAAGCCTTGGGCTGCGTGGATGGAGATTAATGGTCGGGTCACCATGACCCAGCGCGCAGATGAAATTCGATTTCACGATTCCGCCTGGAAAAAATGCCTCATCGACACCTGCATTGTCAAACCCCGACATCGGGCCGCAATCAAGCCCTAGCGCTCGGGCAGCCATCAAGAAATAACCGCCTTGCAAGGTACCATTCCGAAACGCGGTTGATAAAATGGTGGCCTCGCTCCCGGTAAACCAAGCGCGCGCATCGGTATGGGGAAAAAGCTTTGGCAGTTTTTCATAGAATTTAAGATCATAACCAATGATTGCCACCAGGGGAGCGGTCATGGTTTTCGCGCGATTGCCTTCCGATAATAGCGGTTCCAGTTTCTTCTTTGCTGCATCGCTTTTGACAAAGACCAAACGAGCCGGGCTACAATTGGCCGATGTCGGGCCCATCTTCATCAGATCGGCAAGTTTTTTGATCACCGCATCGGAAACAGGGTCTGGCAGCCACCCGTTAAACGTGCGCGCGGAATTGAAGAGCTGATCCAGCGCCTCCGACGACAATTCGTGCAAAAACATAACGCATCATTCCTTGTTGTTTCGGATGAAACGCAAGATCTATCGCGGTACTCTTATACCGACTGAACTTCCCGGACATCGGGCAAGAAATGGCGCAACAGATTCTGCACGCCATTTTTGAGCGTCGCGGTTGAAGACGGGCAGCCGGAGCATGAGCCCTTCATCGCGAGATAGACAATTCCTTCGCGAAAGCCGCGAAACACGATATCGCCGCCGTCCCCCGCTACCGCTGGGCGAATACGCGTTTCGAGTAGTTCCTTGATGGTATCAACGGTTGCCTGATCAGAAGGTTCAAAAAACTCGCCTTCATTCTCGTCGCCATGCTGCTCGGGCGTTTTATCGAGCAAGAGCGGATCGCCGCTCATGAAATGTTCCATGATCGCGCCGAGCACCGCGGGTTTTAAATGCTGCCATTCGCCCTCAGACTTCGTCACCGAGACAAATTCATAGCCATAAAACACACCTGCCACGCCCGGCACCGCAAAAAGCCGTTTGGCGAGCGGCGAACGCTCTGCCGATTTCGCGTCGCGAATCTCCAACGTGCCGCTCTGCATCAGGCTGCGGCCGGGTAAAAACTTTAAAGTGGCGGGATTTGGCGTTTCTTCAGTCTGGATAAACATGGTGCCCTCGCAGCCGGTTCAAGGCCGGCGGATGGTGGATGAGAATCCCTATATAACACCGGATCGGTGGGTTCGCCACCGGTCTCAACCTACCGCCGGATAAAGCCCAAAATATCCTTGACCGCGTTCATGGTTTCGCGCGCCAAGGCCCCTGCCCGCTCTGAGCCATCGGCCAGCACGGAATCAATATAGGCCGGATCGGCCACAAGACGCTTCATCTCCGCCCCAATCGGCCCGAGTTTGGCGACCGAGAGATCAACCAAAGCGGATTTGAAGGTCGAGAATTGAGCGCCGCCAAATTCCGCCAGCACATCCGCTTTCGACACATCCGACAAAGCCGCATAGATTCCAACGAGGTTGTCGGCTTCTGGACGCGGCTCAAGGCCCTTTTCTTCTGACGGCAATGGTTCCGGATCGGTCTTCGCCTTACGCACCTTTTGCGCAATCGAATCGGCATCGTCAGTCAGATTGATGCGCGAATAATCGGAAGGGTCGGATTTCGACATTTTCTTGGTGCCATCGCGCAACGACATCACGCGCGTGGCGGGGCCTTGGATCAATGGCTCGGGCAAAGGGAAAAACGTGTCACCGAAACCATGGCTCGTAATAGAGGCCGAAAAATCATTGTTGAATTTCTGGGCTATATCGCGTGATAGCTCCAAATGTTGCTTCTGATCCTCACCGACAGGAACATGCGTGGCGCGATAAACCAAAATATCCGCCGCCATCAAGGCGGGATACGCATAAAGACCAACAGACGCGTTTTCGCGGTCTTTGCCTGCCTTTTCTTTAAACTGCGTCATGCGGTTCAACCAGCCAAGCCGCGCCGTGCAGTTAAACACCCATGCGAGCTCGGCATGCTCGGGCACTTGGCTTTGGTTGAAAATAATATGCTTTTTAGGGTCAATGCCACAGGCGATAAAGGCCGCCGTCACTTCGCGAATATTGGCGGTGAGTGCTGCAGGGTCTTGCGGCACCGTAATGGCGTGCAAATCCACGACGCAATAAATGCAATCATGGCTGTCTTGCAGCGCCACGAATTTGGTGATCGCGCCGAGGTAATTGCCGAGATGCAAATTGCCTGTCGGCTGAACGCCGGAGAAGACCAGTTCCTTAAAAGCCGCCATTGTCATAAGCCCCGCTGATGCTGTGCGGCTTATGACAATGGCACGCCGCCAAAGCAAGAGGCGTGGTTATGGGTTCTAGAGGATGAACCGCCCCAGATCGGCATTTTTGGCCAAATCGCCAATCGCTTTTTCAACGTAAACGGCATCAATCGTTACCGTTTCGCCCGAGCGGTCGGAAGCGGTGAAGGAAATTTCGTCTAAAATCCGCTCGATAACGGTTTGTAACCGCCGAGCGCCAATGTTTTCGACATTGGAATTCACCTGAACCGCGATTTTAGCAATCGCATCGATGGAATCAGGCGTGAACACAAGGTCAACGCCTTCAGTCGCCATCAGCGCGACCGATTGGCGAACAAGACTTGCTTCCGTTTCCGTCAAAATGCGGCGAAAATCATCTTCCTTCAACGAGGACAGCTCAACCCGGATCGGCAAACGGCCCTGCAATTCTGGCAAAAGATCAGACGGTTTAGCGACATGGAAGGCACCAGACGCGATGAACAGGATATGGTCGGTTTTCACCGCGCCGTGTTTGGTGGAAACCGTCGTGCCTTCAATCAGCGGCAATAAATCGCGCTGTACGCCTTCGCGCGACACATCCGCGCCGCCCCGGTTTTCGCGTGCGCAGATTTTGTCGATTTCGTCCAAAAACACGATGCCATTGTTCTCGACCTCGTGAATGGCCTCCAAAACAATCTGCTCCTGATCAAACAGCTTATCGCTTTCCTCGGCCACAAGCGGGCCATGCGCTTCCTCGACCGTCATGCGGCGAGGCTTGGATTGCCGACCCATTTTACCGAAGATATCACCGAGCGAAACTGCGCCCATCTGGGCACCCGGCATGCCGGGGATTTCAAACATCGGCATGGAGCCGCCCGATTGGGACGCGATTTCAACCTCGATTTCTTTTTTCGCGAGCTCACCAGAGCGCAATTTCTTTCGAAACGATTCGCGGGTGGCGGGGCTTGAGGTATTACCAACCAGCGCATCCAGCACCCGTTCTTCGGCCGCCAATTCAGCCCGCGCCTGCACGCCTTTGCGTTTGGCTTCTTTAACGAGCGAAATGCCAACTTCCACAAGGTCGCGGATGATCTGTTCGACATCGCGACCGACATAGCCCACTTCGGTAAACTTAGTGGCCTCAATTTTCAAAAAGGGCGCGCCCGCGAGTTTGGCGAGCCTTCTGGCGATTTCGGTTTTGCCGCAGCCAGTTGGTCCGATCATCAGAATGTTTTTCGGCAAAACCTCTTCGCGCATGACGCCTTCGAGCTTCAATCGCCGCCACCGGTTGCGCAAGGCAATGGCAACCGCGCGTTTGGCATCGTTTTGACCAACGATGTAACGATCGAGTTCGGATACGATTTCACGGGGTGAAAAATTGGTCATGGGGCTCAGCCTGCCGTCTCTAGCGATTCAAGCGTCAGCGAATGGTTGGTATAGACGCATATATCAGCGGCAATCCCCATGCTTTTACGCACAATGGCCTCCGCATCCATATCGGTATCCATCAAAGCACGCGCGGCGGAGAGCGCGTAATTGCCGCCCGATCCGATGCCCATAACGCCGGTTTCCGGTTCCAGCACATCGCCAGTACCCGATAGGATCAGCCCGACATTTTTATCAGCGACGAGCATCATCGCTTCCAAACGGCGCAGATAGCGATCCGTTCGCCAGTCTTTGGCAAGCTCCACGCAGGCGCGCATCAATTGGCCGGGATATTGGTCGAGCTTTGATTCAAGCCGCTCAAACAGCGTAAACGCATCCGCCGTCGCGCCTGCAAAGCCGGAAATCACATCACCTTTGCCAAGGCGGCGCACTTTTCGGGCGTTTCCTTTCATGACCGTTGGGCCGAGGCTCACCTGACCATCGCCGCCAATGACCACGCGGCCATTTTTGCGTACCATGAGAATGGTGGTTGCCCGCCATTTCTGATCACCCTCTTCCATCATCGTAAACGCTCCCATTCCGCCGTATCCCCGCATCTAGCTTAAACGGTGTCAGGCCGCAAAGCATCTTAGAAGGCAAATCATCTAAATAGGAATGCCACCTATGATAATCGTACATCACAGGTGGCGTCCGCCCGCTCAAATTGCTAGAGACAGTTTTATCGATCAAAACTGGTAGTGGAGTAGTCCCCATGAGGTCTGCGGCGATCAAACGTAAGACGGGCGAAACCGATATCGCTGTTAGCGTAGCGCTGGATGGAACGGGTGCAGCAAAAGTTACGAGCGGCGTCGGCTTTCTCGACCATATGCTCACGCTTTTAGCGCGCCACGCTTTGTTTGACATCGAGGTCAGCTGCAAGGGCGATTTAGAGGTTGATCAGCACCACTCGGTCGAAGATATCGGCATTGCACTCGGCCAAGCCTTTAAAGAAGCGCTTGGTGATAAAAAGGGCATTACCCGTTACGCCCATTCCTATCTGCCGATGGATGAAACGCTGACCCGCGTGGCTGTTGACGTGTCGGGTCGTCCCTTCCTCGTGTTCAAAACGGATTTTCCGCGCGAGAAAATCGGCGAGTTCGATACCGAATTGGTGCGCGAATGGTTTCAGGCCTTTGCGATCAATGCCGGGATAACCCTGCATGTTGAAACGCTCTATGGCGAAAACGCGCATCATATTGCGGAGAGCTGCTACAAAGGGCTCGCTCGCGCCTTGCGTGGCGCTGTCAGCATCGATGCACGCGAAGAAGGCCGGGTACCCTCGACCAAGGGCACGCTGTAAAAGACTGAACCGGGATTTATGCCATGGCGCTCTTTTCCGTCTATTTACCCCATGCTGAGGATGGACCTCGGTCCTACCGGCTTGAGAACGCCCGCTTTGTTCGCGACGGGTTTTCTTGGAGTGCCTTTTTTGTACCGGTCATCTGGCTTGTATGGCACCGGACCTGGCGTTGGGTTCTGGTGGTCCTGGCGTTTGAATTAGGTCTCACCCTTCTTAGTGCGCGGCTTGGCGTTCCGCCTGCAACCTTAGCGCTTTTGGGTTTGCTGCAAATGCTCTTTGTCGGGCTTGAAGCCCGAAAATGGTTCGGATTGGCGCTGGAACGGCGTGGATTCGAACTCGCCGATATTGTGCAGGCAGGCAGCCTAGAGGATGCGGAGCGCCGGTTTTACGAGCGGGTTGCGGTTGAAAAATCCGCTTCGCCTTCGGTCGTTATGCCCCCTTCGCCGCCCCGCTACACCGGCGTCATCGGGCTGTTTCCCGAGCAGGGAACACGCGGATGAGGGTTGCGATTATCGATTATGGCTCGGGCAATTTGCACTCGGCCCACAAGGCTTTTGAACGCGCTGCGTCTGAATCGGGCCTTGGCGGCGAGATTATTGTTACATCTGATCCCCATCTGGTGCGCCGAGCAGACAGGCTTGTCCTGCCCGGTGTTGGTGCCTTTGCCGATTGTCGCCGGGGGCTCGATGCCGTTCCGGGGATGGTCGAGGCAATGACGGATGCCGTGCAGGACAAAGGACGGCCGTTTTTAGGCATATGTGTCGGTATGCAATTGCTGGCTGATCGTGGGTTGGAACATGTCACGACGTCGGGGCTTGGTTGGATCGGCGGCGATGTTGTCGAGATCAAGCCTGCGGATAAGACGTTAAAAATTCCCCATATGGGCTGGAATACGCTGGATCAGACGCAGGAACACCCGCTTTTGGCGGGCATTTCCACCGGACAAGACGGGTTGAATGCCTATTTCGTGCACTCGTTTCACGTGAATCCATCGAACCGCGCAAGCGTTGTTGCAACCACCGATTATGGCCAAGCGATCACCGCTTTGGTTGCCAAGGGCAATGTTGCGGGAACCCAATTCCATCCCGAAAAGAGCCAAAAACTAGGCCTTGCTTTGATCGCTAATTTCCTAAGGTGGCAGCCGTGATCCTGTTTCCAGCCATTGATCTCAAAGAAGGTAACTGCGTTCGCCTCATCCAAGGCGATATGGCGCAGGCGACCATCTTCAGCGATCACCCCGCCGACCAAGCTGCGAGTTTCGAATCGCAGGGCTTTGAATGGCTGCATATTGTCGATCTCGATGGAGCTTTTGCAGGCAAACCGGTCAACGCCGAGGCCGTGCGCTCCATTGTGGCGCGCATCAAACTGCCAATTCAGCTGGGCGGCGGCATTCGCGACATGCGGACCGTTGAGGGCTGGCTTGAAGCCGGCATTCGCCGCGTGATCATTGGAACGGCGGCGGTGAAAGATCCGTCCTTTGTGCGCGAAGCCGCGCGGCGCTTTCCGGGTCAAGTCGCGGTTGGTATTGATGCGCGTGATGGGCGCGTCGCGGTTGATGGCTGGGCGAATCTCTCGGAAATGTCGGCGGAAGAGCTGGGCCTGCGCTTCCAAGATGCGGGCGTTGCCGCGATTATCTATACCGATATTGCCCGCGACGGTTTGCTCAAAGGCCTCAACATCGACTCAACGCTCGCGCTCGCCAATGCGTTGTCGATTCCGGTCATCGCGTCCGGCGGCTTGGCGTCCATTGACGACATCGTCCGCCTTACCGAGCCGGATTGCGCGGTGCTTGAGGGCGCGATTTCGGGCCGGGCGCTTTATGATGGCCGGCTTGATCCCGCAGAGGCGTTGGCCCTGATCCGCTCGCGAAAAGAGGCGGCCAATGCTTAAAGTCCGCGTCATTCCTTGCCTTGATGTGAAAGATGGCCGCGTCGTGAAGGGCGTCCAATTCGTCGATTTACGCGATGCAGGCGATCCGGTTGAATCCGCCATCGCTTATGACGCCGCTGGTGCCGATGAATTGTGCTTTCTGGATATCACCGCCAGCCATGAAAACCGCGGCACACTAATGGATGTTGTGAGCCGTACAGCAGAAGCCTGCTTTATGCCACTCACCGTGGGTGGCGGCGTGCGAACCGTTGAAGATATCCGCAACCTGCTGCTCGCCGGGGCGGATAAAGTTTCGATCATGACGGCGGCTGTAAACGATCGCGATTTTGTACGCCGCGCGGCCGAGAAATTTGGTACCCAATGCATTGTGGTGGCGGTGGATGCCAAAAAGGTTTCCGAAACCAGTTCGCCTGACCGCTGGGAAATTTTCACCCATGGTGGACGCAAGCCAACAGGCATTAACGCCGTCGAATACGCCAAAGAAGTGGCCTCTCTCGGCGCAGGCGAAATATTGCTGACCTCGATGGACCGCGACGGAACCAAGATTGGTTATGACATTGCGCTCACCCGTGCGATTGCGGATGCCGTATCCATACCCGTGATCGCCTCAGGCGGCGTTGGCACGCTCGATCACATGGTCGAGGGCTTACGCGATGGCCACGCCAGTGCGGTATTGGCGGCGTCGATTTTTCATTTTGGCGAATTCACGATCCGCGAGGCTAAAGAAAAGCTCCGCGCGAATGGCTTGCCCGTTAGGATGGACTAAATGTCTGGCTTTACTCTCGCAGACCTCGAACAGATTGTAGCGAAGCGCGCTAAAGCGTCGCCGGATGAGTCCTACACCGCCAAACTGATCGCGCGGGGTATGCCGGTTGTCGCAAAAAAACTCGGCGAAGAAGCGGTTGAGGCCGTCATCGCCGCCGTTACCGCCGACCGTACCAATCTGATCAATGAAAGTGCCGATGTTTTGTATCATTTGCTGGTCGTGCTCAAGGCAGCCAATATCCCGCTTGATGAAGTAATGGCAGAGCTTGAACGCCGCACCATCCAATCCGGGCTTGCCGAAAAAGCCGCCCGTTTCCCCGTATAATTCCGGATTCGCGACGCATGAGCGGTATTTCAGACGATTTGAACTATGATACCGACGCTGTTGCCTTGGCAGAGGCCGTTTCGCCCTATCGCATTTTTTCGCGCGATGAATGGGCGGCGTTACGCGCCGACACCCCAATGACGCTGACGGCTGAAGACCTGCAAAAGCTGCAATCGCTGAGCGATCCGATCTCGCTTGAAGAAGTTGTTGCGATTTATTTGCCACTTTCACGCCTGCTTTCGCTCTATGTTGCCGCGACGCAAGGGCTGTTTAAAGCCACACAACGCTTTTTAATGGCGGAGGATGGCAAGGTTCCCTATGTGATCGGCTTAGCAGGCTCGGTAAGCGCGGGAAAATCAACCACCGCACGTGTTTTGAAGGCTTTGTTATCGCGCTGGCCGAACACGCCGAAGGTAGAGCTGGTTACGACAGATGGTTTCCTGCTACCGAATGCGGCGCTTGAGGCCGAAGGGCTTATGGAACGCAAAGGCTTCCCCGAAAGCTATGACGGCATGGCGCTGATCCGGTTTTTATCCGACATCAAAGCCGGCAAGCGGAATGTCGAAGCTCCCGTCTATTCCCATCTCGTCTATGACGTGGTGAAAGGCGAAAAAATCACGGTGGACCGGCCTGATATTCTGATTGTCGAGGGCCTAAACGTGCTTTTGCCCAATCGGTTGCCCAAAACCGGTAAGCCGATCCCGTTCGTTTCGGATTTCTTTGACTTTTCGATCTATCTCGATGCGCCCGAGCCTGATCTTGAGCGCTGGTATGTCACCCGCTTCATGCGGCTACGCGATACGGCCTTCCGTGATCCCCGGAGCTTTTTTACGAAATATGCCGAAATCAGCGATCAAGACGCTGAAGCGATGGCGCGGGACATTTGGAAGCGGATCAATCTGCAAAACTTGCGTGAAAACATTGAGCCGACGCGGCCACGCGCCGATTTAGTGCTCACCAAAGGCGGGCATCACAGCATCACAGAAGTGGCGCTTAGGAAATTGTAAGCCCGCTTTCAGCCGCCAAATCCTTCAGGCTCGTCTGTGGCCGCGCTCCGAGATGCTGGATCACTTCGGCAGCGGCAAGAGCGCCCATGCGTGCGCAGCTTTCGTGATCAATGTCGCGGGCCAATCCTAACAAAAATCCTGCCGCAAAAAGATCGCCCGCGCCCGTCGTATCAACGAGTTTTTCAATCGGATGCGCGGCAATCGCCTTCGTCCCCTCATGCGAGACGACGAGCGAACCGTGTTCTGAACGGGTAACCACGCCAAGCGCCGCTTCAAGCCGAAAAGCAGCGAGTGCCGAGTCAAAATCCGCCGTCGCATAGAGGCTTTTCAATTCATGCTCATTGGCGAATAGCACATCAATGGTCCCATCACGGAGCAATTCGCGGAATTCGTCACGATAACGATCAACGCAGAAACTGTCGGACAGCGTAATCGATACTTTACGGCCCGCGCGGTGGGCGATGCCTGCTGCCTTCCGGAATGCTTCTTTTGCGTCCAACGGGTCCCATAGATAGCCTTCGAGATAGGTAATCAACGAGGCTTCAACGACGGCTTCATCGATATCATTAGGGCCTAGCAATTGGCAGGCACCGAGATAGGTGTTCATCGTCCGCTCGCCGTCCGGCGTTACAAGGATAAAACTACGCGCGGTGGCGGGGCCTTCGACCGAACGGGGCGTGTCGAAATGGACGCCAATGGCCCGAATGTCATGCGTAAAAACATCGCCGACCGTATCGTGTCTCACTTTACCGATAAAAGCCGCTTTTCCACCAAGCGAGGCAATGCCAACCGTTGTATTCGCCGCAGAACCGCCCGAAATGATAGTCGCTGGACCCATAGCGCCATAAAGCCGCTCAGCCTCCGTCTCATCGATCAGCCGCATCGAGCCTTTGACGAGATGGTTTGCGAGCAAAAAGTCTTCTTCCGTATGGGCGAGCACATCGACAATCGCATTTCCAATGCCGAGAACATCATGGGTATGGTTGGTCATAAGGCACTTTCTGAAACAGGAGACGGCGGCTGCCCGTGTGGCAGCCGCCTTGATATCCGTCAAGTCCGGCTGCGTTTCCGCGCCAAATCGAGCAGCGTTAAATGTGCATCAAGTTCGGCATCCGATAGGCTTGCAATCTCGCGCGCGAGGCGATTGGCTAATTCGGTAGCCTTGGGCGGCAAACCCGCCGTTTCCACGGTGATTTTGGGGTTAGAGAGATCGGCCAAACGCTGCAATTCATCAGCCTCATCCCAGATAATATTAAAATAATGGATCACACGCTGAACGAAACTCCAATTCGGCTTTGAGCGTCGGCCATGTTCAAGGGCGGAAAGATAGGTTGAGGAAACCCCTAATTCATCCGCCATATCCTTCAACCGCAGGCCACGCGTTAAGCGTAAATGTCGAAGGCGGGCACCGAACGGGGTCATTCTCCGCCACTCCCCCGTTTACGCCGAATGCGGACATAAAGCGCGCCACTGCCGCCATGATGCTGGGCTGCGGGCTCGAAGCCGATCACAAAAGGCCGCATATCAGGCATTCGCAGCCAATGCGGCACGGTACGACGCAAAACACCGCGTTCCTCAAACATACCCCGATCATCGGTGCCGGACGCGCCTTTTCCTGTCACCACGAGAACCACGGCATATCCCGCCCTGTGTGCCCCCAAAATAAAACGGCGCAAGGCTTCATGCGCCTCGTCTTGACGTTTGCCGTGAAGATCAATCACCGAATCAATCGATTGCGCCCCGCGCGATAGGCGCTGCCGCAATCGGCGTTCCAAAGGAGCCAGCGGGGGAATATCGGGCTTGAGCTTTATCACCGACGTTGGAGCCGGAGCTTCGGCCTTTTTAATACGTATTGGTGCTTTTTCGGGCGTTGGTGGCGCTGTTTCTAAAATCGGGGCGGGTAAGGGCGGTTCTTGCTCACTTTTCGCCCCGCTTACATGAATGGGGGCAACATGGCGCGTAACGTGCGACCACAGCGACACTTCGTCCGGCGTTAACATCCGCTTTCGGCGTCCCCCTGACATTAGCCGCTATCCCTTTGGCAAAAGCACAACAAAATCACCCTGATGCCGAATAAGCCCCGCGCGCCGACCTGCCTCATCACCCGATCCCATAAAGAGATCGGCACGAGCAGCGCCCAGAATCGCCGATCCGGTATCCTGCGCGATCATCAGTCGCGAAAAGGCTTCGGTTTGTCCATGCCCATCTGGTAAATCGGCAGAGATGAAAAATGGTAATCCATAACACCATTGCCGACGATCAACCGCAATCGACCGTCCCGTATCCAACGTCGTCGATGCGGCGCCGATTGGTCCATCTGAGGGGGAAAGCGTCTCAGAGAGCGAGAAAAAGATGTAGGACTGATTGAGCCGCATCAACCGCCGCGCATGGTGCTCGTTGTGCCGCAGCCAGTGTTTCAGACTTTCAAGGGTAATTTCGCCGAGCGCCATATGACCTTCTGACACGATCAGTTTGGCTATCGTTGTATAGAGATGGCCATTGCGGCCCGCATAGGTCAGTCGGCATATACGGCCGTTGGGCAGGCGGACCCGCGCGGAGCCCTGGATATGGGCAAAAAACAATTCGACGCGGTCTGGCAGATAAAGAAGTTCAAGATTGCGGCCGTCTAGGGCTCCGTCCTCAATGGATGCGCGGTCGAAATAGGGTTCTAAACCCGCGCTGGTCTGACGGCCCGCCGAAAGTCCTTCAAGAGGGAAGGGTTCGTCTTGCGAAAAGGTGATGAGATCAGCCGGGCGCGCCAAAACGGCTATTGGAAACTCCACCGATTTTTTAAGAGACCCTCGAATTTCAGGCTCATAATAGCCGGTAAGAAAACCCCGCCCTTGATGGGGTGAAACGGCATAGGGCGTGAAATGTGTTTCAAAAAAAGCCCGAGCATCGATGTCTTGATCAGCCTTCTGGAGCGCAGCGGCATAAATCGGCTTAAGACTCGGGAAACCCGGCAGGGCTGGCCGCAAATGGAGCGTATCGCTGCTTTCCGCGCGAGCTGTTTTTAAAAAACTGGCAAACGCTGCCAGATGATCATCATCGCGCCACCCAGAGATTGCGGCAAAGGATACCAACTTAAGACTCGCATCGATTAGGTCTGGTGCCATCACAATGGTTCAGTGTCCGGCCTCGGTCGCTATCAATTTCCAAGCAGGATCACGGCTCGTCAATTCGCGCGCAAAGGTCCAAACATCCGTGACATCAACAACCTTATCGGCGGCCCCATCCGTAATTTTTCCCGCCGCGTCACGCGTGGCTGTGATCAGCTTGGAGACAAACTGAACGGTAATCTGCGCTGCTTTTCCGCGCTGCTGAACCTCACGGATTTCTGCCTTTTCAATACCGACAAAAGTGGTTTCAACCGTTTCGCCGCGCTTCTCGCGTTCCGCGATCGCTCCGACAAAGCTCTCAAACACATCGCGCGACAAAAGATCACGTAAGGTGTTTCTGTCGCCTGCCGCAAACGCTACGACGATGGCCTCATAGGCCCCCCGAGCACCTGTGACAAAATGCCGCACATCGAAGGTCGAATCAGATAGAACGAGCGCGTCTAAAGCATCTGCTAACGGAGTGCCTTGATCGGCAATCCCTTTCCAGCGAAGAGGATCGGGTTCATTAACCTGCTCGGCGACGGGCGAAGCCTTGGCCTCGTTCATCGGTGGCTCAGGGTTGACGAGTTTCATGCGCGTTTTGGGCGGCATGTTGGAATCAGGTTCATCCCGGCCAACCCGCGTACCTAGAACGCTATAGAGCCGCCAGCCGACAAAGGCGGCGAGGGCCAAAAATACGATAATCGATAGATCGAAACTGTCCTGCATGAGATTCCGACGATAGGTGAGGGCGCCCCTTTGGCCCGACATGTTCTTATATATGGGATTTCATCGTGAAATTCCAATTGGGGAATGCTTGACCTTGGGTTAAAAATAACGCTTTGGTTGGAGCGGATATCGATTGAGGCCGGTTAAGGATCTTTGATTGCGGCCAATTCATTTCAAGGAGTGTAATCCATGACCGATGTGCCTTCACCGGCCCCGCCCAGTCTCGCTGCTTTAGGCCAATATATTAAGGACCTTTCGTTTGAAAACCCGAATGCTCCGGCGTCGCTTGCTCCAAAGGAGGCTGGGCCCAATATCTCGATTTCGGTCAATGTCAACGCCAAGCAGATCGCGGAAACCGATTTCGAGGTTGAATTGACCCTTGAGGGAAAAGCTGGCGAAGGCGAAGGTATGCTTTTCCGATTTGAATTGATCTATGCGGGCATGTTCCGCCTTCAAAATATCCCTACTGAATCTATGCAGGCGGTTGTGATGATCGAATGTCCTCGGTTACTCTTCCCATTTGCCCGTCAGATCATTGCTGACAGCGTGCGGAACGGTGGATTTCCGCCGCTCTTGATCGACCCAATCGATTTCGCAGCCCTCTACCAGCAGAAAATTACTCAGCTCAAAGAGCCGGTTGCTGGCAACGCGTAAGCGTGGCTTCTTCGCGGTTTAGCTGGCGTCGCGGATATAGTCTTTCCAGACGATTTCGCCGCCAAAACTTGCAACGAAGGTGCGATGCGCGCCGAGTTCCGCCTCGGTTAGCCGCTCGGCAAGGGCCGTTGGACGAACGCGGTGTGTCCGGTTCGTGCCCATCGGTTTAGAGCGCTCCGCTTCCGCGCTCTCGATAGGGGCTAGGCCGAGATCGGCCTGGCGACCGCCGGTTAGTTCAATATAAACCTCCGCCAAAATCTCTGAATCCAGCAATGCGCCGTGTTTCGTACGCCTGGAATTGTCGATATTGTACCGCTGACACAGCGCATCAAGGCTATTAGGTCCGAATGGATGCTTCCGGCGGGCCAATTGCAGCGTGTCGATCACGCGCTCATTATCAATGACCGGCAATTTCAACCGAACCAGCTCGGCATTGATAAAACCCATATCGAACGACGCATTATGCGCCACCAGTGCCGCATCGCCGATAAAGGCGAGAAAATCATCCGCGACGGCTGAGAAAAGTGACTTATCCGCTAGAAATTCAGAGGAGAGCCCGTGCACGCGAAACGCGCCATCCGGCATATCACGCTCCGGATTAAGGTAGACGTGAAAGGTCTCACCCGTTGGAAGCCGATTGATCAGTTCGACACAGCCTATTTCGACGATCCGGTCTCCCCCGAGCGGGTTGAGGCCTGTTGTCTCCGTATCGAACACGATCTCGCGCATATTCGTTAGTCTCCCATACCATTCGCTACGGCAACGTGCCCTTTACGGCCAGAAAAGACCCGAATAGCCGCGTCAACCTGCCGACCGGCATGGTCCAACCCATGGCCGGTATCGATGACAAGATGAGCGCAGGCGCGCTTTTCCGAATCAGGCCGTTGCCGCGCCAGAATGGACTTAAATCGCTCTTCCGTCATGCCGGGACGAGCTAGAACTCTGGCTTTTTGAACAGCATGATCGGCCGATACAACAATAATCGCATCACAGCGTCCATCGGCGCCACCCTCAAACAACAAAGGAATATCGAGAACAACAAGCGGGACAGAACCGAGGACGGCCTGACGCAAAAAACCGGTCTCGGCTTCACGAACGAGGGGGTGGACAATGGCCTCCAGCCTTTTCATCGCGTCTGGATTGCCCAGCACGGAGGACGACAACCGGGTCCGATCTACCACCCCGTCGGTAACCGTTCCAGGAAAGGCGGCTTCAACCAATGGTGCAGCCTTCCCCGCATAAAGCGCGTGAACGGTTGCGTCCGCATCATGCACAGGTACACCACGTGCGCGAAAAAGGGCAGTCGTAGCTGACTTTCCCATGCCAATCGATCCCGTTAGGCCGATCACGAAGGTCATTTCACTGGGCCCGTAATATCCGCCTCGATCAGGGCGCGTAAAGCGGGTGTAACGCTTGGCCGCGTCCCGAACCAGTGCTCAAAGCCCGGTACAGCCTGGTGCAGCAACATGCCAAGCCCATCGGCGACGGGATTTCCCCTTTTGCCGGCCTGCCGCAACAGGCCGGTTTCAAGCGGCACATAAACAATATCCGTCACCAAGGCCGAAAGCGGCAAGGGCGCTAAATCGATTTCAAGGTCCGATTGGCCCTTCATCCCGAGGGAGGTCGTGTTCACGAGGATATCGGCACCATCGAGCGCTTGGGATAGATCGGTCCAATCAGCGGCGTGGACGGTCGGCCCAAATCGCTCGGCTAGCCCTTCGGCACGCGCCCGTGTGCGGTTAACAAGGCGGATATCCTCGGCACCTCGCTCTTTGAGCGCCGCAATAATACCAGCGGATGCGCCACCAGCGCCTAAGACCACCGCTTTTTTTAGATGTTGGCTCCAACCCGTCGCTCGATCATC
>CANCAR010000028.1 GCA_947374125.1 Hyphomicrobiales bacterium
GAAGTTCTGCCGTCAAAAATTTACGAACTGCCTCAACAGCAACAAGATCGAACACATATTGGGGGGGAGTATTAACCGACGCCATGTAAATACCTACTTCGAACTAACACAAACTTTTAATACTTGTCTTTACGCCATTTTTCCAACCAAACAGCGATCCGTTCCTGCGCTTTCGCCATATCCGTTACCGCGATTTTCTTACTCAAACCATCGCGTTGTTTCAGCAAGGCATTTTCGCCAACCGCAACCGCCAAAGATGCCCAATAATACGCTTCAACGGCATTTTCAAATCCGAAATCCGAAGAGTAGCTTTTTGAGAGCGCGATCAGGTAACGATTATTGCCTGCTTCGGCATTGGTTTGCAACCGCTCTCGTGCCCAAGCAAGTGATTTTGGCCAATTTGCGGCGTCAACGGCAGGCAGGATCAGCTTTCGCGCGGAAATCGCCTTTTCGTGTCCTGATAGCGCGGCGATTGTAATCCACCGCAAGGCCTCAAGGTAGTTCTGGCCGATACCAACGCCATGCCAGTAAAACAACGCCAATCGGAATTCGCCTTCAATGTCACCCGCCTCAGCCGAGTCCTTTGTAAGGGCAACAGCCTCGGAGAATTGATTGGCGCGAATAAGATCGTCAATCTTCGACATCGGATCGGAGGCTTCAGCCATGACCGAGGCCACTAAGCCAAAAAGAAGCGGAATCCATCTTTTCATGACGGCGTTCATCCTGTCATCGACGGTCCGTGCAAGGATAACCTACTGTTGCAGGAAATAAACACGAACAGCGCCTGCAATGCGGGCGCTGTCCTGTATAACGGCACAATCCATGTTTCCTTTACGCCGAATAAGCAATTCTATTCGAGGATATGGACAGTTTCGCGCAATAAGATGAAACCCATTAGCCCCCCGAAGCCTGAGGAGCCGAAGGTGCCGGTGCCGTCTTGTCGTCAGGCGCTGACTTGGCCTCAGACGCTGACTTGGCCTCAGACGCTGACTTGGCCTCAGGCGCTGACTTGGCCTCAGGCGCTGACTTGGCCTCAGGCGCTGACTTGGCCTCAGGCGCTGACTTGGCCTCAGGCGCTGACTTAGCCTCAGGTGCTGACTTGGCCTCAGGCGCTGACTTGGCCTCAGGCGCTGACTTGGCTTGTCCGGCAGCCGGCGACTTTGCGCCCACATCAGCCTGCGAGCCAGTCGATCCGGTCGCCCCCGACGCGGCAATTGGTCCTGAGCCGGCGGGATTGGTCGAACCGGTTGCACCTGCGGCACCTGCTGCGTCAGCATTGGATGAGGCAGCCGTAGGCCCCTTTGAGGTGGCCGTGGTTTTGGTATTCATCCCATTCTGGCCAGAGGTTAGAGCAGCCTGTTGCGTTGAACTCGCCGATGGCTGAGCAGCTGCTGTACCAGACGCATTCGAATTCCCGGCCGCAGCAGCTCCTTTCTGTCCGTCTGCAACCGCCGCCGAGCCTGCATTTCCAGTTCCAGTTGTCGAAAGAGAAGGGGTCGTCACCGAGCCGTTTCCCTCGGCTGCGGCATTGGCTGCACCTGAGGAAGGCGAAGGAGATGTCGCGGAATTGTCGGGGTTTGCACCGCCCTTATGATGCTCATGACGACCATGTCCGGCTGCCGATGGATTCTGATTGTTCCCGCCGACTGTCTTCGAGGCCTCCAAGGACACGTTCAAGGTTTGAACAGTCGACCCATCAGCGGTGGATGCGCCTGCGGCAGGAAGGCCTGTTGCGGCGACGGATACTCCCTGTCCACCAGCACCAGCCGCAGACTGGGTTGTCCCTGTTGCCGAAGCGACACCTGAGCCCGAACCATTTGCAAGGTTTTTACTGCCATCGACACCCGCTGCGGTGCCTAAGCCTGTAACGGTATTGTCTTGTCCATTTTGACCCGCGCCATGATGTGCATGATTATGCTCTCCCGTCCCGGAAGCGTCGTGGTGCCAGCGTCCTTCTGATGTTCCAATCACCGTATTGGCCGTTATCGACACTGTCTGGTTGATATCGGTGAGCGGCTGGCCGCTCGTCGTAGGATTATTGGCTGAAACAAGAATCGCCGCCCCACTGCTGGAATTGACGGAATGAGCTGTCGCAAGGGCCGTGCCCGCCGGGGTAGCAATCGCGCCGAGTGTGGTTGAACCGTTCAGCGTCGCAGCCGTTGCCAGTACGGCACCGGTTCCCGTTGTCGGCAGCGAAACATGGGTTGCAACCGTTACATTATCCGTCGTTTGCGCGCCCGAAGCCAAAAGTCCCGTTCCATAGGGAGAACTTATACCAATGATGGTCAGTCTCGTATTAACGGAAATGGTAATAAATTGGCTAATAAACGTATCACCGTTAGGGTTTGTAATGGTGCTGGGCGTGTTAAAAGAAACAGCAATGCCTAAACCTTGGCCCAACGCTCCTGAACTGGTTCCCTTGCGTCCCGACCCAACCGCTGCTGCGGTTGCACCTGCACCTACCGCGACGGCGGTCTGATACCCATTGGTCGCAACGCCAACACCTATTCCATATGAAGCATTAGCCGCCAGAGCCGTAGACGGCTCAGAACCAGACGTCTGATCTGCATGGCCATTCCAATGGCGGGCTGGCTTAGCAAGGTCTGGAAAACTCACGAAAGTAGTGAAAGTGACCGTGATTCGTTGGTCTAAAACCGTCCGAGGTGCCGCGGGCGGTGGCGGAGACGGCGTGGGTGGTGGAGACGGCGTGGGTGGCTGCAACATTGGATTTGAAGTCGATGTCGCATTACCGCCCAAATTTTTTACTTCAAGCGACAGGTTACATTGCTTCAGCACAACGGATGCGGTGGGTTGCAAAAGACATTTCTTTTCAGGCGTTAGTTCATCGGCACTGGCGAGAGGCATGTTTGCCATATAGGCCACTAACGCGAAGGAAAGAGAAGCCAGTGGGCGGAATTTTGAAATCGCTTCGACCGCGCTGAGAGGGGGGGAGCACGAACGCATGGGGTTACCTCGAAGGTTGTCGAAAAGAAGGGGGAATCCGGACAAGCCGGTGCCGGTGCCGCCGCGCTTGGCGCGGCGGATCATTCATCGCTTGGGATCAGCAGGCTTTTAGGATGGGCCGCTCGATCAGCTTTCGATCGAGCGGTTTATTTGGTAGGGATCAGTGTAGCGCCGTAGCGCTGCCCGATCCGGCTCCAGCACCTCCGCTTGACGCGGATGCGCCGGGTGTCGATGCGGTAGTGACGGTGGCTGCCAATCCAGCACCCGACGCCTGACTGCCAGCCGCATTTATCTGCGCGTGTGCCGTGCCACTGCCGCCCGCGAGGGCAGAAGCGTTACCATCGCCCAAGGTGTTGGAATGGGTAACACTCACACCGCCGCTCGATGAGCTTGGGCGACCGAGTGGGACATTGGTTGGATTACTAAAGCTTGCCGCACCCGAAAGACCAACACCGGAACCGCCCGATGTCGTTTGGGCTTGGCTCGGTGTCGAGCCCGTGCCAGCATAAGAGCCCGCTCCGCCGGCTCCCATCGAACCACTTGTACCGGTCGACGAAACACCGACGCCGGAGGCAAATCCGGTTGACCCAGCAAACGAAGGTTTAGCCGTCGAGGAAAGCGGAGCCGCCATAGCTTGACCCGCAAGCAAAATGGCCACCACCACACCGCCCGTGAAAACAGCCGGTCGAGCAATTCGGTTTCGAATTTCATTGGCCTTCATGGAAAAGAAGGGGGCAGGTTTTGAAGAAAGGGGCATATTTTAGCTCCCGGCATTGGCCCCTGGTCCAACAAACGGCGGGGCTGCATCGTGAAAAGGGCGGGTAAGCCTTGCCTGCGCCTCGAAAAATTGCAGACAAGACCTACCCAGGAGAGTTGGCTCAGAGTTTGCCGGCCGTTGCTTCGCCGCCGCCTTGGGCACTGCTTGAAGACGCGGCGCTACCGCCATGCGACGAGCTAGCTGACGAACTTGAAGTGCCGCCACCGCCTGCAAACGTCGTCGTGCCGTAATTGCCCGAAGAGGCACCGGCAACACCAGCTCCTGCGCCGCCGGTCATTGCCGAGGCATTACCTTTCGTGTCGACAGAACCCTTCGCACCGCCACCCGCTTGCGTGTCAGCCACATTGGCACCGTGTGAAGTCAGATTGGATCCGCCAGCAGAGCCCTTACCATCGGCCGAAACGTCCGCATTCGCTTTGCCGTGCTTTCCGCTATCGGCAGTCGCACCGATCATGCCTCCACCGCCTGAGATACCAGCAGCATACCCACCAGTCGAAAAGCCGAGACCACCGCCAGCGCTCTCCGAATTAGCCGTTGCGTTCGTCCGTTTGCCTTTTGTGAACACGTATGAAGAATTCCCAGAATCGCCGCCACCATAAGACGTGCTGATATTCACACCACCGGCAAAGGCTTGACCCACACTAAAGATGCCGATCGCAAGCGTAATCGCTGCACCGGTAGCGGCAATGCGCGAATGGGATTTAAGAATGTGTTGCATCGATATTCTCCGTTTGTTGTGACGGTGACGATTCTTCGCCGGTCGCCCGAGGGATAGAATAATGCCGTCTTTGAGCAGTTTCGAAATACGGTTCTAGTAAATCTAATCAATATTTATGAATTGATCAGTGCATTACCTAAATAATTTAGATTCACAATTCATTCATCGGAGATTTATTACTTAATATAATACACTTAAGTTATAACGTACGTGTATATATGTAAATATTTTTGAATATTAATTGGAATTCAATTAAAATATATTTTTATATGTTTTAAATATATTGTTTTATTTATAAAAATATAAAAAAAATATTTCGATTAAATTACTTTGTATCTAAAATTGCTCGAGCCTATTATCTTCCAAAGATCAGAACATTTCGCGAGAGGTCATGATCATGATGCAGTTTCGGGGAACAGTTTTAGCTTTGCTTGGCTTAGCTATAGCTACAACAGCGGTACTTGCAGAGGATCGACGAAGCGCCAATACCATGCTTAAGGCGTGCCGATTTGAGGCCCAACAACCTGCTCCCGTTCAAGATCAGGAATGGACCCTAGCGTTTCAATGCCGCGATTCCATAACACTACTTATTAAAAACGGACCGAAGCAGCCGACTTTCATGTCGGTTTGCGTTCCGGAGACAACCTCACCTCACCTAGTGGCCCGTACAATCGTTGATTTTCTTGAAAATGAGCCGGAAAGATTGGGGGAGCGGTTTGACATACGTGCAACCGTTGCCATGCATCACACATGGCCGTGTCCTTAAGCCGAACTCGGGATCATCCTTTCCCGTAGACCTTCCCCACATTTCTCTTTCTTCGGTGTATCGTGGAAGCAGGCCAGTCTAAGCTATTGTCCGAATGGTCAGGCCAAGAAGATCGCCTTAGGTGATAAAGCGCGCATCACCGGCGGCATGCCGAGCGCGGTCACCTCTTTGTTTTACTCCGCAGAAGGATATTTCTATGGCTACTGGAACCGTAAAGTGGTTCAATTCGACCAAGGGTTTTGGCTTTATTCAGCCCGATAATGGTGGAGCCGACGCGTTCGTCCATATCAGCGCGGTTGAGCGCGCCGGCATGCAGGATCTGCGTGAAGGCCAAAAGCTCACCTATGAACTCATCGCTGATCGTAAAAGTGGTAAAATGTCGGCTGATAATCTCAAGGCCATCGACTGACCTCGACTAAGCAGCCCGTCCTTTCAACCCCTTCGACACCGTTCAACACCCGCCGCCGATTGCGGCGGAGCTTCGCATAAGAGAGCCCGCCTCGAAAATTGGAGGCGGGCTTTTCTGCTTTCTTTCGGAAACATAAAATTTGGAGCGCGCACTAAGCCCTTCATGCTCAAACGCAGACTTAGACAGACCAAAAGTTTACACCCGATCCTTCCCTAGCATCACGCCTTATGCTACGCCGTTCGCGCCGGTGTGGACGGTGCGACTTTGAATCCGCATGATCGGCATGGCCCTTTGATGGGCCAAAATGGAGCAGATGTGATGGCTACCGGGAAGCAGATCAGCCACAGCCATATAGAAGGCCGAAAATCAGGTTTTTTGACGTTGATGATCGGGTCTATCGGCGTTGTTTATGGTGATATTGGTACCAGTCCGCTTTACGCCTTCAAAGAGTCCGTTAAAGCCGCCACCCATGGCCATGCTTCATTAGAAGAGGCCGCTTTCGGGGTTGTTTCGCTTATTTTTTGGGCGCTTATGATCATCGTAACGCTCAAATATGTCGTCATTATGCTTCGAGCCGACAATAAGGGCGAAGGCGGAACGCTCAGCCTGATGGCGTTAGCCCAAAAGGCGATGGGCCGAAAAGGCGCCCTGATCCCGGTACTCGGAATCATCGGCGCGGCGCTTTTTTATGGTGACGCTGTGATAACGCCTGCTATTTCGGTTTTATCCGCGGTTGAAGGACTGAGCCTCGTCACCCCGGCCTTTGACCCTTACGTGGTCAGCATCAGCCTTGTAATTTTGGTCGGCCTGTTTGTGGTTCAGTCCCGCGGCACCGCAGCGGTTGGTGCATTTTTTGGTCCTGCGATGACCGTTTGGTTTATCCTGCTTGGGCTTGGCGGTGCGGTACAGATTTTCGTGCATCCTGGCATATTGGCAGCCATTAATCCCTTGTACGGCGTTGAATTCATGCTTCACCACGGCATGCTCGGCGTTTTAACGCTTGGCTCGGTGTTTTTGGCTGTTACGGGCGCCGAGGCGCTTTATGCCGACCTCGGTCATTTTGGACGCGGCCCCATCCGCGTGGCATGGCTCTACATCGCTTTCCCGTGCTTGGCGCTCAACTATTTTGGTCAAGGCGCGCTTGTGATGACTTCGCCTGAAGCGCTCGAAAATCCGTTCTTTTTTCTTTACCCTGAATGGGCACTGGTCCCGATGGTGATCATTGCAACGGTTGCTACCATTATAGCCAGTCAGGCCGTCATCACGGGGGCTTTTTCGCTCACCCAACAGGCAGTTCAGCTTGGATTACTGCCTCGCTTTGATATTCGCGCAACCTCAGAGCTCGAGCGTGGTCAAATTTATATCCCTGGCGTCAACTGGTTGCTGCTAGCCGCCGTTCTATTGCTGGTTCAATTGTTCCGGACGTCGACCAGCCTCGCCGCCGCCTATGGCATTGCGGTTACGGGTACGATGGTGATTACGGCTGCGCTTGCTTTTATCGTCGCATGGAAGCTCTGGCGCATGCCGATCTGGGTCGCTGCCTGTATGATTACACCCTTTATGCTCATTGATCTCATATTCCTTGGTGCGAACTTAATGAAGGTGCTCGAAGGCGGATGGCTTCCCTTGCTGCTCGGCTTCTGTCTCATGGTGATCATGCTCACCTGGCGGCGTGGATCGGCTATTTTGTCTGAACGCACCCATCGGGATGAAGTCGAGCTCGGAAGTTTCGTTCAGATGCTCGAAAAGCGCCCACCAAATCGCGCGTCTGGGACCGCGGTGTTTCTCACCGGCAATGCCGACACGGTACCAAGCTCGCTTCTCCACAATTTGAAGCACAACAAGGTCCTTCATACCCAGAACGTCATCATGTCAGTGGAGACAGCCGATATTCCCTATGTGCAGATCGATGACCGGGCGACTGTCAGTCAAATTTCGGAAACATTCTTCGTCGTCAAGCTTCGGTTTGGCTTTATGGACGAGCCAAATATTCCAAAAGCCATCCCAAAGCTCAAAAAGCTTGGCTTAAAATTTGACGTGATGCAGACCTCGTTCTTTCTCTCCCGCCGACAATTGAAACGCGCCTCGCATTCCGACATGCCAGCCTGGCAAGACGGCTTGTTCATCTGGCTGGCGCGCCGCGCCCATGATGCATCAGCCTATTTCCACATTCCGTCCGACCGCGCCGTGGAAGTAGGTACACAGATCGGTATCTAAACCGAGCTAAACCGAACGCATCAGCCCGCCATCGACCTTCAAACTTTGCCCAGTGATATAACCCGCCCCATCGGACGCTAAAAAGGCGACCGTGGCGGCAATCTCGGCGCTGGTGCCATAGCGTTTCATCGGCACGCCTTGGCGGCGTTCATCAACTTGCGGCAGGCTGTCGATCCAGCCCGGTAAAATGTTATTCATGCGAACATTGTCAGCTGCGTATTGATCCGCAAAAAGCTTGGTAAAAGCCGCAAGCCCCGCACGAAATACCGCAGAGGTTGGAAACATCGGACTTGGCTCAGCCACCCATGCGGTCGAAATATTGATGATGGTCCCTGATTTCTGCGCCTGCATGATGGGCGTCACGATCCGCGTCGCGCGGATCACGTTCATCAGGTAAACATCCATCCCCGTGTGCCACTGCTCATCCGTAATCTCGAGTAAGGCGGCCCTCGGGCCATGGCCGGCACTGTTGACGAGCACATCAATGCGGCCCCAGCGCGCAACTGCCAGATCGGCCAGCCGTTTCATATCATCATTCGATTGGTTTGAGCCCGTAACCCCAATCCCGCCCAGCTCCACGGCCAAAGCCTCGCCTTTGCCAGATGAGGATAGAATGGCAACTTCAAAACCATCAGCCGCCAATCGGCGGGCCGATTCCGCGCCCATACCACTACCGCCGGCCGTAATGAGCGCCACTTTTTTCGTTGTCATTCCGCTTCTCCCCATCGTTCATGAGTACCATCGCGCCACCTTCCGGTCTGATGGGTCTAAGGTCAACGCCTCAGATGCGTGAATTCAATCGCGCGGCCGAGAATTGTTTCATATCAAGTCATACTGGGGCAAAAGCCGCTATCATCCCTAAACCATGCAGACGTCACAGCCCCCCACTGGAGTAAAACGCGCGCTCGGCTTTCTCTGGGCCCATCGCTGGTTCAGCCTTGCTGTGCTGGTTCTCATAACGTTTGGCAGTTGGGCTGGCCTTCGAGCGCTCCTCGGGCCCGAAGTGGTGGTTGAGCAGGTTAAGCGCGGCAATCTGGTCAAAACAATTGTTGCGAGCGGCCATTTTGAAACCCCCTATCGCGTCGAAATCGGCAGCCAGATGGCCGGAATCGTCACGGATGTGTTGGTCGAAGAGGGCCAGAGCGTGAAAGCCGGTGATGCGTTGATCCGGCTTGATGCAAGGGAAGTCAACGCTTCCGTTATTCAAGCGGAAGGGGGGTTGGCCCAAGCCAAAGCCCGCATCAGACAGTTAAACGACCTCACTTTGCCGGCCGCCAAATCCGCGCTCGCACAAGCCCAAGCCTCACTGGTCGATGCCCAAAATACCTTTGACCGAACCTCCGCACTCTTCAAAAATGGCTTTTCGCCCAATGCAGCACTTGATGAGGCACAAAAAAATCTCGATGTCGCCAAAGCTCAAGTTCGAAGCGCAGAATTGCAGGTATTTACAGCTAGCCCCGGCGGCAGTGATTATGTGGTTGCTGAAACCCAAGTCAATCAAGCCTCCGCAACCCTTGAGGCTGCCCGATCACGGTTAACCTACACGACCATATCAGCCCCAAGAGACGGCATATTAATCAGCCGAACCGTCGAAAAAGGATCGGTCGTATCAACCGGAAAAGCGCTGCTCATTCTAGCCCCCAATGGCATCAGCCAGCTGGTCATCGGCGTTGATGAGAAAAACCTGGGCCTCATTGCGCTTGGCGAAAAAGCCATCGCGTCCGCCGACGCCTTCCCCGAGCAAAAATTCGAGGCTAGCGTCAGCTATATCAACCCGTCCGTCGATATCACCCGGGCCTCCATCGAGGTGAAGCTGCTCGTCGCCGACCCTCCCGCCTTTCTTCGGCAAGACATGACCGTTTCCGTGGATATCGAGGTCGGCCGTCGCGACAACGCGATCATTATCGGCACCCGCTTTGTCCATGATTTGCAAAATGGCAAGCCATGGGTGCTGGCCGTCGAGAGAGGTCGCGCCGTCAAGCGCCCGGTTACCGCCGGCCTACGAGGTTTGAGTGATGTCGAAATACTGACCGGACTATCAGAAGGCGATCAGGTGGTTCCTTCGCTTTCCGGCGTTGTGTCCGGCCAACGCATCAGGCCCGTTCTACCATGAACCGCTGGCTTCCCTTTGAATGGATCGCTGCGACACGCTTCCTGTTGGAGGGAAAACTACAAACCCTGTTCATTATGGTGGGCATTTCAATCGGTGTCGGAGTGATCGTCTTTATGTCGGCCATGCTTACAGGCCTCCAAGCTAATTTCATCAAGCGCGTGCTCACCTCGCAAGCCCAAATTCAAATCCTACCGCCCGATCAATTGGCCCGCCCTTTGCGCAACAAAGCAGGCGAAGTCGAAGATGCCATCATCCAACGTCCTAGCCAGCGGCAAGTCTCGATCGATCAATGGCAGCGCATCCGCAAACAACTCGAAACAATGCCTGAAATTGTAACCGTCGCCCCCACCGCAACGGGATCAGCGCTGGCCAAACGGGGCGATGCGAGCCGAGCCATTACGCTCAATGGCGTGGAGCCGGAAAGCTATTTCCAAGTCGTGCATGTGCCGGATTACATCATCCAGGGCCAATCAAGACTGCTCAGCGACGATATCCTTATCGGCATCGAGCTCGCCAAAGATCTTGGAGCCAATCTCGGCGACAAGCTTAACATTACTACCTCGTCGGGCGGCTCGCGTATTCTTTCCATTGTTGGCTTGCTGGATTTTGGCAATAAAGGGGCGAATTCGCGCAGCACCTTTGTCTCGCTTAGAACCGCGCAATCCCTGCTCGGACTGCTTGGCGGCGTCACCACGCTCGATCTGAACCTGAAAGATATTTATGCCGCCGAGGAGTTGGCGCAGTCTGTTCAATCCTCCAATGACGTGATTGCGGATAGCTGGATCAAAACTAACGCACAGTTTTTCACCGCCATACGGGCGCAGAATTTAACCAATATGGTGATCCGGGTCTTTGTCGGCCTGTCCGTTGCCTTCGGCATTGCAGCTGTGCTGGTCGTCTCCGTCATCCAACGCTCCCGCGACATTGGCATTCTAAGAGCCATGGGCACATCACGCGCGCAGATTTTGCGGATATTTCTTATTCAAGGCGGCGTGTTGGGGTTTTTAGGATCATTGGTCGGTTCCGCCCTCGGCGCTGCTGCGCTGATTTATTGGCATTCCGCGGCACGACAGGCCGATGGCAGCGAATTGTTCCCCCTGGTCATCGAGTTTCAGCTCTTTGTCTGGACCGCCGTTCTGGCGACGTTTACCGGACTGCTCGCGGCCATGGCCCCAGCATTGCGCGCGGCCAAACTCGATCCTGTGGTGGCGATCCGTGGCTGATCCCATCCTGTCGCTTTCAAACATCACCAAGGTCTATAATCTTGGCTTACCCGCCGAAGTCACCGTTTTGCATGACATCGATCTTGAAATCGAAAAGGGTGAGTTCGTTGCCATTATGGGCCCATCCGGATCTGGCAAAAGCACACTTTTGAACATTATCGGACTTTTAGACCGCCCAACCGCAGGCACGCTCATGATCAATGGCCAAGATACCAGCGGGCTTCAAGACGCCGAACTCACGCATTTACGGGGGCATAAAATCGGCTTCGTCTTCCAATATCACTATCTCATTTCAGCCTTCACCGCGCTTGAGAACGTCATGATGCCGATGCTGGTCGATCACGGCTTTCAAACCCAATCAGCCGAGAAGCGCGCGATGGAACTGATCGGGCGGGTAGGATTAACGAGCGTCGCCTATAATCAATCGAACAACATGTCAGGTGGCCAACAACAACGCGTCGCCATCGCGCGCGGCCTCGCGATGAATCCAGATATTCTTTTAGCGGATGAGCCAACGGGAAATCTGGATACGGAGAATGCCAAAAGCGTCTTCGATTTGATGCGGGAAGTGAACCATTCAAGCCGCATGAGCATTCTGCTGATCACGCATAATCTCGATCTTGCCCAACAATGCGACCGCATTATCCGCGTCGTCGATGGCCGCATAAAGAACGATGCCTAGCGCTCATTCACACTCAGACACGTCGATCCTTCGGCAAAAATACCGTGAGCAGCCCAACCAAGGGCAAGAATGCAGCAATGCGATAAACGAACTCAATGCTCGTCTGGTCCGCAATCGCGCCTAAGAGTGCTGCTCCTAAGCCACCCATGCCAAACGCAAAGCCAAAGAAAAGCCCCGATACGGCACCCACTTTATGCGGCACCAATTCCTGCGCGAAAACCACAATCGCAGGGAAGGCCGATGATAAAATAAGCCCGATCACCACGCTCAACCCAATCGTCCAGCCAAGCCCGACATAGGGTAGCGCCAAGGTAAAAGGCAAAACGCCCAGAATAGAGAACCAGATCACATTCCGGCGACCAAACCGATCTCCAATTGGGCCGCCCGCAATCGTCCCCGCCGCAACCGCACCCAAAAACACAAACAACAAAATCTGCGCATCCCGGACAGAAACGTCAAAATGTTCAATGAGGTAAAAGGTGTAGAAATTCGATAGGCTCGCCATATAGAGAAATTTCGAGAAAACCAGCGCTGATAAAATAACCAACGAAACGCCCACTCGACGCGGTGAATGCGCCGAGGGGATCACCGTCAACGGCTTTCCACCCAAACTGCGCCTGCGGGTCTGATACCAAAATCCAACCCTCAGCAGAATGATAATGCCTGCCAACGCCAACAGCGCAAACCATGCAATCGCCCCCTGCCCGCCGGGCAAAATGATAAAGGCTGCGAGCAAGGGTCCGATCGCTGAGCCCACATTGCCACCAACCTGAAACAGCGACTGCGCCATGCCGTGCCGTCCACCCGACGCCATCCGCGCCACACGGGACGATTCAGGGTGAAAGATCGAAGAGCCAATCCCGATCAAAGCCACGGCCAGCAAAATAAGTGGGAAACTTGCTGCCTGCGAAAGCGCGAGTAAGCCTGCAAGCGTAAATCCCATCCCAACCGCCAGCGAAAAAGGCTGGCCTTTGCGGTCTGTGATATGTCCGATGATCGGCTGGAGGATTGAGGCCGTGCCCTGCCAAGTGAGCGTGATCAACCCAATCTCAGCGAATGTAAGTCCATAAGACTGCTTTAAGATCGGATAGATCGAAGGGACGAGGGACTGGATCGTGTCGTTGAGCATATGCCCAACCGAGATGGCGATGAGAATTTGATAGGCCGTCATGGGCGCGTTTGGCGCTTTATCTTCCAAAGCTCCGCCTGCCGTCGTCATGCCACTGCTCCAAATTCCGAACGCGCTATCACTGGCATAAAGTAAATCGATGCCTCTGACGACAAGCGGTAGCGCAGAGCTCCTTTGCAGCCAACGCCAAGAAGTTCATGATTTGGCTTAGAGCCCTTCGCTTTCGCTCTGGTGATCCGAAGCTTCTCCTGTTAGCTTGCTCATCGATAGTTCCTCTAACGAGGATTGAAAGGGAACACGGTGCGGGGGTAACCCTAAATCCGAGGCTGCCCCCGCAACTGTGAGCGGAGAGCGAGCTGCCAATCTTGGTCACTGGGGTAACCCCCGGGAAGGCCGGCAGCAAGCATTGACCCGCGAAGTCAGGAGACCTGCTATCACCATCGCGGCCAGACCGGATGATCCGGCCAGACTGCATCGTGACCATAGGACCATGCGAGGGTGTCATGTCCGGTTTTCGTTTCCCCGCTTTCAAGCGAAGCGGCTTGAGCTTTAGGCAGCGTATCGCCACGCTGTTTGTCTCGCTCGTTGTTGCCAATCTCCTCGTTTGGATTTGGGCATTGGTGGTGCTTCGCGATAATCCCGTTCTGCTTGGCACCGCATTTCTGGCCTACACCTTTGGGCTACGCCATGCAGTCGATGCCGATCATATCGCGGCCATTGACAATGCCACGCGAAAATTGATGCAGGATGGCACGCGGCCCGTGGCGCTTGGCCTGTTCTTTTCGCTTGGGCATTCGACCATTGTTATCGTCATGTCGGTGCTTGTTGGCTTTACCGCCTTCAATCTGAGCGAAAGCGTCCCCGAGCTAAAACAGGTTGGGGGTATCGTCGGCACGCTCGCATCCGCAGGCTTTTTGTTTTTTCTGGCCTTTTTCAATATTCTGATTTTCCGTTCGACCTACCGCACCTTCAAGGCGGTCAAAGCGGGTAAGACGATTGCAGCCGCTGAAATGGATATGTTGCTGAGTGGTACTGGCTTTCTCACGCGGATATTTCGTTCCCTGTTTCAGAAGGTCTCGAAAAGCTGGCATCTTTTTCCCATCGGCTTTTTGTTCGGTCTTGGCTTTGATACGGCAACGGAAGTGGCCTTGTTCGGCATTTCCGCCGCGCAAGTCATGGATGGCCAGTCTTTCGCCGTCGTTCTTGTATTCCCGGCGCTGTTCACTGTCGCCATGTCGCTGGTGGATACCACCGACGGCGTGCTGATGATTGGTGCCTATGGCTGGGCCTATGACAGACCTATCCGCAAACTATTCTACAATATGACCATTACCGCCGTTTCCATTCTTGTAGCCCTGCTGATTGGCGGCATCGAGACGCTCGGACTCATTGGCGAAAAACTCGGCCTTGAGGGCGATTTCTGGGAAGTAATCGGCATTCTGGCCGGTAATTTTGGCGTGCTCGGCTATGTCATCATCGGCGTGTTCATCGTGAGTTGGCTGGTCTCCGTCGCCATTTATCGGCTGAAAGGCTACGGCGATATGGAGCAGTCGCCCGCTATTGCTGAATAGCGGATGGCAATCGGCTGAACGTCTGAACACTGCATTAAGTGCACAGCCGCATCGCATCGTTGGGTGATGACGCGCGCATCAGGACGGCATAGGAAAGAGGGGCGTTCGGACTGCCCCGATGCCCCTACGGAAAATCTTCCATGAACCCCTCGTTTGAAAACGCCACCGCACGTCGCCCTGCTGCGGCGTTGCAAGGCTATCTTGCCGCCTTAGGAACAGTTGCGATTTGGGCAGGATTCATTCTCATCTCGCGGCTTGGCGGAAAGAGCGCTTTGACGGGGTGGGATATTGCGGCCTTGCGGCTTGGCGTCGGGTCCTTGGTACTTCTCCCTTTTTCCTTTTCGCTGCCGAGATCGGTTTGGACAGATCTCAAACTCTGGATCTTGGCACTTTCCGGCGGCGCGGTGTTTCTGGTGACGATCTATGCGGGGCTTAAGCTTTCGCCTGCGGCGCATGGGGGTATCCTCGTGCCGGGTATGCAGCCTTTTCTGGTCACCCTTTTGGCCTGGGTCGTCCTTGGCACACGTCCACCGCGTCAAAGGATTATCGCCTTGCTTCCCATCTTCGCTGGCGTGGTCTGCGTCGCGATGCCAACGATGACCGGCCTTCAGCCTGATCTCTCAACGCTAACCGGCGACGCTCTCCTGCTGAGCGCGTCCGCGATCTGGGCACTTTATAGCGTATTGGCAAAACGATGGGCCTATGATCCTTGGGTGCTGACGCGGTTCTTAGCCCTTGCCTCATGCCTCGTTTATATGCCGATTTATCTCGTCTTTTGCCCCAAAGGGATCTTCGATGTCCCATTCTCGATGCTGGCGCTTCAAGGACTATATCAGGGCATCGGCCCAACGGTGCTGGCCATGCTGTTCTTCCTTCGCGCAGTTGCTATTCTCGGCGCAGAACGGACGGGGGCCCTCATTTCGCTGGTACCCATTCTGGCAGGACTTGGCGCGGTACCCTTGCTTGATGAGCCGCTGAGCATCTGGCTCGTTGCCGGCCTCTTATTTGTGTCCATCGGGGCCATTCTGGCAGCCCGGCCAATCCGTGCCTGATATATTCGTTCTTACGCATTAGGACGGACGCTTCCAGCGATTGAAATCGAATGCAAATCAACCTACTGACAAGCTATCGTCGCGGTTAAGCCCGCGGTTTTAGCGCATCATCTCCTAGAGGCAGTTCAGCATGGCCGATCTATGTACTGGCGGTATTGATACAGGATTTACCCATTTAAGCCTAGCGCAGGCCGCTATTCTCGGCGTCGTGCAAGGCATCACTGAATTGCTGCCGATTTCATCAACCGCCCATATGCGGATTATACCCCTTTTTTCGGGCTGGCCGGATCCGGGTTCTGCCTTCTCGGCCGCCATGCAGCTGGCAGCGCTTTTCGCCGTCGTCACCTATTTCCGCCGAGATATTGCAGAGCTTGCCACAGGCTCCGTTACCGCCTTGGCGCGGGGCAATTTTCAAAATCATTCGCTCCGGATTGTGCTCGGTATTGGATTTGCCACGATTCCCATCGGTATTGCGGGCATCGCCCTTTCTTCTTGGCTGAACGCGTGTGGAACGTCCCTTCGCGCGCCTTGGGTGATCGGCGCGGCGTCCCTCACCATGGCGGCTCTGCTCGCGGTAACCGAACTCGTCAGCACCCATCGGCGGACTTTCGCCCAAGCTAGCATGTTCGACTGCATCCTGATCGGCATTGCGCAAGTTGGTGCGCTGATCCCCGGCGTCTCCCGCTCGGGCTCGACGATTACGGCGGGGCTTTTGATGGGTTTTGGCAGGGCGGATGCGGCGCGCCTTTCCTTTCTGATCGGACTGCCCGCGATCACGCTGGCGGGTTTGAAAGAACTCTGGGTCTTGTCGCACGCAGGCCTATCGGTTGAGGCGTGGGAAATTTTGGGCGTTGGGCTGTTGACCGGCTCGATCTCAGCTTTCGCCGCTGTTTGGGGACTTTTGCGCTTTTTCGAGCGGATGTCGGCTTGGCCGTTCGTGATCTACCGTGCGGCTATGGGTATCCTCCTTCTCACCATTAGTTTTTGAATCACTTAGCAAGCGTGCACAAAAAAGCGCGATTATCTTTTCATGGCCAGAAAAGATAATCGCGCTCTAAACATTTTAAAGGCTAATCCTGTTCGCGACAGTCTATCCATTTATTCCTTGATAACGTGCCAGACCTCGTTGAGGCCATCCCCCATCATATCGCCGCTTTTCGCATCGTTTTTGTAAAAATATAACGGTTTTTTATCGTAGGCCCATTGTTTCTTGCCGTCTTTCCGATCAACCAACGTCCAACCGTTTGGCATGGTGTCGCCTTCGGCTGCGAGATACGGTGGCCAGTTGGTCGCACAAGCATCATAGCACGTCGGCACACCGCCGACGTCTTTGTCGAAACTATAGAGGGTCATACCGCTCTTGGCCGTCAAGTCGGCGGCGTAAGCCGCACCGCTGATAAAAAGGGTGGTTAAGAGAACGGCCGTACCTGATTTGAAAATGGTCCGCATGCTGATAGCTCCGATGGTCAAACACTTGGGCAGGCGAGAAACCTGATGGTTTATGTAAAACCATCAAGCCTATCGATCGTTCCCCTGCATAAAAGGAAGTTTCGCCTATCATCGGCCACCTCATTTTTAACTGAACCCGGCAATACTGGGGTACTTTTGAAAAATTCTAATATTATCAATGCTGTGTTGACATACACGGCCACGGAGGTCAGTTCTTGATCGAGCTGCCCACGTCCGATTGGACTATGGGGCCGAAACACAGTTACGTCCCCGAAAGGGGCGTGATGAGATCATGGATGCGCACTTGGAAACCACGCTTGGCTCACCCATCCCCCTTGGTTCGGCCCGTAAAGGCGTCCGGGGAGTTGTCGCGTCGGTAGGTGAGCGATCGGGACAACCTATTGGTCTTGCGACTGATTTTACCGATGAACTGGAGCGTCGTTTGCTTGAAATCGGGTTTGTCGAAGGAGCTCTCGTTGAAGTGCTGCATGAGGGTTTTATTGGCGGCGATCCCATTGCCATACGGGTCGATGATATGAGCGTGGCACTCCGTCGACGCGAAGCGAACGTGGTGATGGTTCGTCCCTTTATTTAAGCTGCGATTTACGGTTTCAACGAGATTTTCAATGTCAAAATGGCCTTCTGATGCGTTTCGCTTTGTTCTCGTCGGCAACCCCAATTGCGGCAAGACGACGCTTTTCAACACGCTGACCGGCAAAAAGCAGAAGGTCGCGAATTACCCGGGCGTAACGGTTGAAAGCAAACGCGGACGGCTCATTTCTTCGTCGGGACGTAAAATGGTCGCGATTGACCTGCCGGGCACCTATAGTCTGAGAGGACGCAGCCCCGACGAAGCCGTCACCCGAAAAGCCATTTTAGGCGAATTGGATGGCGAGCCAAGCCCCGATCTCATCATCTGCGTCGTCGATGCCACCAATCTCCGCCTCAGCCTGCGTTTGGCGCTTGAATTAAAATCAACCGGCATTCCGGTGGCAATGGCGTTAAACATGACGGATATTGCGAAAGCGCAAGGCATAGAGATTGATGTCGAAGGCCTATCGCGGGAGCTCGACATGTCGATTGTCGCAACCGTCGCGGTGGATCACGATGGCGTGGTGGCGCTGGTCGATACGATCGATCAAATGGCGCAAACGCCTCAAGCCAAACAGAAGACGATCTGGCACGAGCAAACCGCCGATGAGGTCCGCACCGCCCACCAGATGGCAAGCGCGCTCATCCGCAACCACGTCAAAATTCCTGAAAACGCCAACCGCTGGACGAGGCGGATCGATGGCGTTCTCCTACACCCGTTTTGGGGCATCGTGGTCCTACTTGGCGTTCTATTTCTCATCTTTCAGGCGGTGTTTTCATGGTCAACGCCTGCCATGGACCTCATCAAACTCGGCTTTGACACGCTGGGTGAAACGATCAAAACGACACTGCCGGATGGGATGTTATCGAGCCTTTTAGCGGATGGCATTATAGCGGGCGTTGGCAGCGTCATCGTGTTCTTGCCGCAAATTTTGGTATTGTTTTTCTTTATCATCCTGCTCGAAGATTTTGGCTATATGGCACGCGCCGCATTTCTGATGGATCGGATCATCGGCGGAGTTGGCTTGCATGGCCGCTCGTTTATTCCGCTGCTATCGAGTTTCGCTTGCGCGATCCCCGGCATTATGGCGACCCGCGTGATCGATAACCGGAGGCAGCGCCTTGCCACCATCATGATTGCGCCGCTGATGACGTGCTCGGCCCGCATTCCGGTTTACACC
>CANCAR010000029.1 GCA_947374125.1 Hyphomicrobiales bacterium
TTGGCCCGTAATCCATTCGGCTTGTTCGCTTGCGAAAAACAACGTGGCTGCGACGATGTCATCCACTTTGCCAAGGCGGCGCGTCGCGATGCGTTCCAGCATCGCCTTTTGGCCGTCCGCGCCATAACTTTCCCATTGCCGCTCGGTGGTTGGGTTGGAGCGCACAAAGCCGGGGGCGACGCTATTGACGGTGATACCGAATTTACCAAGCTCATGGCCCAATTGGCGCGTGAGACCAATCTCGCCTGCTTTGGCGGACGCATAGGCCTGAATGCCTGTGAGGCTGACGCCCAAGCCTGCACCCGATGAAATCAGGATAATCCGGCCAAAGCCTTGGCTTTTCATATGCGGGGCAACGGCTTGCGAAAGGAGAAAGCCAGCCTTCATATTGATGTTGACGATAGCGTCCCAATCGTCCTCGGAAATCTCTTCCAGAGGACGGCCCACTTGCCCGCAGACGCCACCTGCGCTGTGAACGAGGATATCGAACGGTCCTTTGGTGTTCACAAGCTCGTCAATCGCCGCGCGTTTGGTGAGGTCGCAGCTATGCGCCGTAATCGTCAGACCATTCTCGGTTGGTTCAACGGCACGGTTATCAACGCCCGTCACGGTTGCGCCATCGCGCGCTAACGCGAATGCAATCGCTCGGCCAATGCCGTGCGCGGAACCGGTGACGAGTGCCCGTTTGCCTTTAAAATCGATCAGCATATCGGTATTCCTTTAGTGGGCCTTAGCAAGCTCGGCCAGATTGGCCCAATCGAGTGGACGCTCGCCATCCTCAATTTCATGAATCATCGCAATCATCCCCGCGACGAGCGGTGTTGGAATGCCTAATTTGGCACCTTGTTCGACGATGGGGCCGAGTTGTGCGTCCACTTCCGTTTTACGCTTGCGGATCGCCAGATCGCGCCAGATTCCGGAATGGGTTTTGATCGATTTCGCATTATGCGTAACCATTGCATCGAAGGATGCGTTCGCTTCGGCCTCTGATGCCTCGGGCGTGAAGGCTTTGGGTACATAGCCGTTAAAGCCCAACGGATTATAGCCAAGCTTTAACGCAACGGAGGTTGCTTCACGAGCGATGTTCCGCAGCAAAGGCCGTGCATCCGATGCGGCAAGCGAGTCGCAAATTGAGGCGTTGGTCAGCGCCGTTGCAAACAGCAGCGAGCCATAACCGAGCTTGCCCCAGAGATAGCCGAAAATATGATCCGTCATGATCGCGTTCGGATCAAAAATCAGCATCAGCGTATGCAGCGCTTTGAGGCGTTCGCTCATCGCCCCATCAAGTTCACCGAGTACAACAGCGCCACGCCCGCTCAATTGAATGACGCCCGGCGCCATGTAATCACCGCCGAAATTCAAAAACGCTCCGATGGTCCGTTCGCGGCCAACGATATCGGCGATTACCAGTTCATTGAGTCCATTTTGATAGGACGCAATGTAACCATCGCTTGCCAGATGCGGCGCGATTTGGCGCGTGGCACCATCGGTGTGGTGGGCTTTGACGCAGAGCAACACGCGGGAGAAGGTACCTTCCACTTGCGATGGTGTAAGCGCAGGAACCTTTACCGTGAACTGATCGATGGGGCCTTCAATGGTGAGGCCATCGCGGTTCATTGCTTCAACGTGCGCCGCGTCTTGATCAACAAATAAAACCTCATGCCCAGCACGAACAAAAAACGCGCCGATCGCACCGCCAATCGCGCCTGCACCCCAAATGACGATTGGGTTGTTACCGCTGCTCACGCCCAAGGGCCTTCCATCAGCGCGCGGGTTTCTTCTACCGCGATGTGCCAGAGCGCCAGCATTTCTTCATCGCTCCTGTGATAAACGCCGCCGAAATTGCCGTCACCCAACATTTTGCGAACGCCTGCGGGATCTTTAAGACGCATCGTCTCTAAATCCGTCATTGGCTTTTGGAGTTCTGGACCGCGAATATTGGGCAACCGTGTCCATGGAAAGTTTTCCATCCACGAGGCGTGCGAGGCGACTTTGTCGATCTCTTGCACCTTTGCGAAGGTCTTAGGTGCGTTCCACCAGTTATGAAACCGAACGGCGGAGCCAGGATTGCGTCCCATCCATTCAATCGCTGCGGTCTGAGCGGGTGAATTGCCGCCATGGCCGTTACACAGGAAGATGCGACGAAAGCCTGCTGCATAGAGCGAGTCGAGAATATCCGTTATCAACGCTGCATAGGTCGAGAGCTTCAACGACACGGAACCCGGAAACGCCATGAAGTAGGGCGTTATGCCATAGGCCTGGACCGGAAACACAGGAATGCCAAGCGGTTCAGCGGCATCAAGGGCTACTTTTTCGGAGAGGATGGAGTCTACCGAGAGGCTTAAAAAGGCGTGTTGTTCGGTGGAGCCCAGTGGCACAATGGCGCGATCATCGCGTTTGAGATAGTCTTCCACTTGCATCCAGTTCATATCGCTAATTCGCATGATAGATGCTCCTTTGTATTTAATTACTCTACAGCCCAGCACGCAACATCGCGGCCTTGTTTTACTTCAATCTGTGGTGCTTCTGACTTGCAGCGATCAAACGCTTGCGGGCAACGCGGGTGGAAGGGACAACCCGAAGGCGGGTCGAAAGGCGAGGGTAACTCACCTTGCAAAACAATGCGCTCTTTCTTCGCATCCGGATCAGCAACGGGTGTCGCCGATAGAAGGGCCTTTGTGTAGGGGTGTTGCGGCGAGGAAAAGAGCTGCTCGCGTGTGGCCGTTTCCACTGCATGGCCGAGATAGATCACCATCACGCGATCCGCGATATGGCGCACGACGGAGAGATCATGGCTAATGAAAAGATAGGCCAGACCAAACTCTTGCTGCAATTCTGCTAAGAGATTTAGCACTTGCGCGCGGATCGATACATCAAGCGCCGAGACGGGCTCATCCAGCACCAAGATTTTGGGGCGAAGCATGAGCGCGCGGGCAATGGCAATGCGCTGGCGTTGGCCGCCTGAGAACATATGCGGATAACGGTCGCGGAATTCAGGGCGCAAGCCGACACGCGCCATCATCGCCGCAACGGCTTCACCACGCTCAGTGGTTGTCATCTGCGTATTGACGATCAAAGGCTCTTCAAGGGCAGCACCAATCGTCTGCCGCGGATTGAGCGAGCCATAGGGATTTTGGAAAACAATCTGCACTTCACTGCGCAGCGTCTTGCGTTCGGCCTTGGTCGCATGAACGAGATCAATACCATTGATTCGGAGCGAGCCTGCCGTCGGTGTTTCAATCATCGTCAGCAAACGCGCCAGCGTGGATTTGCCCGAACCAGATTCGCCCACAACGGCCAGTGTTTTCCCAGATTCCAGATCAAAACTAACACCCGCTAGGGCATGTACAGTTGCATCGGGAGAAAACATGCCGCGGCGTACGGTGTAATCCCGCGTTAAGTCACGGGCTTCGAGAACGATGTTCATCGGGTGCCCTCCCAGAGGTAAGGTTGGCCTTCAATGAGGGGCGTATGGCACAGCGCGCGGCCTTCTTCATTAGAGGCGCGTTTGGGCCTTTCCGAATGACAGCGATCATTGGCAAAGGTGCAGCGTGGCGCGAACATGCAGCCTTGCAAGCGATCAAATTGGCCCGGAACGACGCCCGGAATAGAAGGGAGTACACGGCCCGTTGCGCGTTCGGGTAATGCTGCCAACAGCGCTGCGGTATAAGGATGGTGGGGATCACGAAACAGACCGCGCGTATCCTGCATCTCGACCTGTTGGCCCGCATATTGAACGACAACGCGTTGCGCCGTTTCTGCTACCACGCCCATATCATGCGTGATCAACACAAGCCCCATGCCCGTTTCGTTTCTGAGCCTAAGGAGGAGATCCAAAATCTGGGCTTGAATGGTAACATCGAGCGCGGTCGTTGGTTCATCGGCAATCAATAATTTGGGCTCAGAAGCAAGCGCCATCGCAATCATGACGCGCTGGCTCATGCCGCCTGAAAGCTGGTGTGGGAAGGCCGCAAGGCGTTTTTCTGGATCGGTAATGCCAACTTGTTCGAGTAATTCAATCGAGCGCTTCTTTTGCGCCTTTTTATCGAGACCGAAATGCGTTTTTAGCGTCTCGCCGATTTGAAAGCCAACCGTGAAGCAGGGGTTTAACGAAGTCATCGGCTCTTGAAAGATCATCGCGATATCACGGCGCACAATGGTGCGGCGCTGCTCGTCGGAGATCGTCAAAAGATCAAGGCCTTCAAATTCCATACGGTCGGCAGTAACCGTCGCCGTCCAAGGCAAGAGCCCCATAACGGCCAACATGGCAACGGACTTTCCAGAACCCGATTCACCGACAATCGCGAGCACATCATCGCGCTCAACGGCCAAGTCAATGCCGTCAACCGCTTTGAATTGACCATTGCGCGTGTTGAATGAAACCGAGAGGTTTTTTATATTGAGAAGCGCCATCGCGATCAGCTCCTTCTCAATTTCGGATCAAGCGCATCGCGTAAGCCATCGCCGAAGAGATTGATGGAGACGACCGAGATCAAAATCGCAAGGCCGGGAAGCGTGACAATCCACGGATTGGATCGGATAAATTCGCGCGCATCCGCCAGCATCGCGCCCCATTCCGGCGTTGGCGGCTGCGCGCCGAGGCCCAGAAAGCCAAGTGCAGCGGCTTCGAGAATGGCGTTCGAAACGCCGAGTGCTGCTTGCACAATAAGAGGAGCGAGGCAGTTCGGCAGCACCGTGACAAACATCAGCCGGATTGGACCAACGCCCGCGACTTTTGCTGCGATGATATAATCCTTTCCGAATTCCGCGAGCGCAGAACCGCGCACCAAGCGGACATAGTTAGGCAAGTAGACGACCGACACGGCAACAATCGTATTCGTGAGACTCGGGCCTAAAATCGAAACGACGAGAATGGCGAGCACCAAGCTCGGGATCGACATGATAAGATCCATGACGCGCATCAGCACAGAGTCGACTGCGCCACCCATGAAGGCCGCAACTAATCCGAGCGTAATACCGATAACAACCGACACGCTCATCACCGAAAGTCCGATAAATAGCGAGATCCGAGCGCCATAGATCAAACGCGATAGCATATCTCTCCCGAGAGCGTCGGTACCAAGCCAAAAATGCTTATCGCCACCCTCCGCCCAAGCTGGGGGAAGCTTCGTCATACCGCGAAACTGCTCAATGGCAGAATAAGGTGCAATCCACTCGGCGAAGAGGGCCAGAACAATGATGATCAGAAGAATAATAAGCCCGCCTACAGCCCCGCGATTTTGCGAGAACGCACTCCAGAAGGCGCTCAATTGTCCGGGAGGCTGAGATTGGGGTGTCGTATTGATGTTAGCCATGACGGATCCTCGGATTGATGGCCCCGTATAGCAAGTCGACCAGCAGATTGATGACGATAACAAGCGATGAAATCAGCAAGATGCCACCCTGCAAAGCCGGATAGTCACGCCGACCAATAGAATCGATCAACCATTTACCAACGCCCGGCCAAGAAAAAATCGTTTCGGTCAGCACGGCACCAGCGAGCAATCCACCCACTTGCAGACCAACGACAGTAACCACCGGTATCAGCGCATTGCGCAACGCATGAAGGGAAATCACACGAAATTCAGACAGTCCTTTCGCACGCGCCGTGCGGACATAATCCTCGCTCAAAACTTCCAGCATCGAGGAACGCGTCATACGCGCGATAACGGCGAGAGGCACGGTACCCAGCACAATCATCGGCAAAATAAGATGATGCAGCGTCGATAAAAATGCTCCTTTTTGATCCGACAGAAGCGAGTCGATCAGCATGAAGCCCGTTGTCGGCTCGAAATAGAATTTGATCATGTCAATCCGGCCTGCGACAGGCGTCAGCCCCCATCCCTCGGATACCAACATGATGAGCAAGAGGCCCCACCAGAAGATCGGCATGGAGAAGCCAGCGACAGCTGCGCCCATCAAGGTATGGTCGAACCAGCTGCCCCGTTTAACGGCGGCGAATACACCTGCGGGAATGCCGAGCAGGACCGCGAACAAAATACCCGCAAAAGAGAGCTCCAGCGTTGCCGGAAATAGCGTCAGGAATTCCGTGAGGACTTTTTCATTACTCGAGAGCGAAACGCCAAAATCGCCGTGCAGCAAGTGCCAGACATAATCGAAAAACTGTTTCCAGACCGGTTGGTCCAGTCCGAGTTCATGCCGGAAATATGCGAGGCGTTCAGGAGAAATGCCGTGTTCACCGGTTCTGACTTCAACGGGATCGCCGGGAACGAGACGGATCGCGATAAAGGTCACAAACATCAAGGCGATAAAGGTGGGAATCGTCAGAAAGAGGCGGCGCAGGATGAATTTGATCATGGGAAAGAATGGTCCTGCGGGGGCAACAAAATTCCTTCTCCCTAAGGGAGAAGGTGGTCGCTAAAGCGACCGGATGAGGGACTAACGGTAACCATTAGAACCTCATCCATCGCCTTTGGCGACACCTTCTCCTAGAAGGAGAAGGCCTTCTTTTTTAATTACTTCACATCGACGCCTTGGAATTCATGGCTGCCGAATGGGCTCTGCTTGTAGCCGGTAACTTCTGCGCGCATGGCTTCAAACACGATCGAGTGAGCGATCTTCATGTCTGGAGCTTCTTCGTGCTCGATGACCTGCATTTCTTCATAGAGCTTGGTGCGCTCTTTGATGTCCGAGAGGCTCTTGGCCTTGTTCAGACGATCATCATATTCTTTATTGCACCACTTGGTAACGTTCAAGCCACCCTTTGATGCCGCGCAGCCGCGAAGGAAGAAGAAGTTGTCTGGATCGCCATTGTCGCCGGTCCAGCCAAGCTGACCCGTCATGTGCTCACCCTTCTGCATCCGCTTACGGTACTCACCCCACTCGAAGGTCACGAGCTTGGCATTGACACCGATCTTAGCCAAATCGGCCTGCATCATTTCTGCCATGCGCTTGCCGCCTGGATTGTACGGGCGCTGAACGGGCAGGTACCAGAGGTCGATTTCGAGCGGCGTGGTGACACCAGCAGCCTTCAGCATCGCTTTGGCTTTTTCTGGATCGAACGAATAGGCCGGAACCTTATCGTTATACGACCACAGCGTTGGCGGGATCAGGTTCTTGGCCGAAGAGCCGGAACCAAGGAAAACTTCCTTGATGATGGCATCATGGTCAATCGCCATGTTGAACGCCTGACGGACTTCTTTCTTGTCGAAAGGAGCTTTCTCGGTGTTGAACGCCCAGTAAGAAACATTCAGACCCGATTGGTTGATCAGGCTAAGCGCCTTATCCTTTTTGATTTCTTCAAGATCGGCTGGACGCGGCGCAATCGCAAAATGGCACTCGCCGGCCTTGAGTTTCGACAAACGTGCGGTTGGATCTGGCGTGATCGCGAAAACGAGGTCATCAACGAGAGCCTTTTCGCCGAAATAATCAGGGTTTTTCTTGAAACGGATCATCGCGTCCTTTTGATAGGTCACGAAGCTGAATGGACCCGTGCCGACTGGAATTTGGTCAAACTGCTCGGGCTTACCGGCCTTCATCAGCATGTCGGCATATTCAGCGGAATGGATCGATGCAAAATCCATAGCCAAATTGGCGAGGATAGGCATGTTTGGCTCCTTGAGCTTCATGACGACGGTGTAGTCGTCGGTCTTCTCAATGGTGTCGAGCAAAGCCGGCATGTCCATATCGTTGAAGTAGTCATACTTGCCGCCCGAAACCTTGAAGTAAGGGTGGTTATCTTTCCACTGACGGTTAAACGAGAACAATACGTCGTCTGCGTTGAAATCGCGCGTTGGCTTGAAGCCATTGACGCCCGAATGGAACTTCACGCCCTTGCGGAGGTGGAAGGTCAACGTCTTACCGCCATCGGTCACATCCCAGCTCGTTGCCAAGCCTGGGCCTACATTGGTGCCGCCGCGCTCAAATGCGGTAAGCTTGTCGAAGACGGGGCGGTTCGCATCAAAGCTGGTGCCTGTGCCATTCATGGCCGGCGTGAAGCTCTCGGGGCTACCTTCCGAGCAATAGACGAGTGTTTTGGCCGATGCGACAGACGCACCGATCAGCATGGCAGCAACGCCAACGCTAGCTGCGAGTTTCAGACTCTTTTTGAACATGGGTTTTCCCTTTTTCAATGTCTCACGCGCAGTGGGCCGTTGAACCAGCCTCTGCTCGCGTGTTGAGGCATCTATCCAAGCGCTTTTCAACCGAACGCGCAAGCGAATCTACAAATAAAATTGGAGATTATTAGGCGTTAAGGGGCTTATTCCGTGAATCAAGTCGTTGCGAGATCGACGATATCGCTTCCCTTAACCCTTTTAGATGTGGATTTTGATGTAGCGCTCGCTGAAATGCAAAACGTGCTTCGTGCCAACGATCCAAATCGAGACAGATCTGTCCAAATAAAGATATGGCGGCGAAATGCCGCGGTTCTAACCGCAAAGTCTCGCCAAGATGGCTGATTGCATCATGCGGTCTCGCCGTCATCATCGCGACGATGGCTTGCTTGTAATAGACCTCGGCCCAATCGGGTTTGAGGGCGACAAGAGAGTTGAGAATGACTTGAGCGCTTTCGGGATTTTGGGTGTCAATTGCCGAAATGGCCTCGGCCATACGAGATCTGGCCTCAGGGCACGCGTTTGAAATCCATAGCGCGTGGATCAACTCAGTCAGGCCTTCTCGGTCGCGCCGCGAATGAGGCTGTTGCAGGGCCTTGAGCAAAGCTCCAAGTCGCTTCGAAAGCGATGGATGCGGCTTAATCGTATCGAGCGAGAGCAGAAGCGCAAAAACAGCATCTAAAGCCGGAACATTACCGTTTTCAGCGTCAGGCACTTGGCTTGACCACAAGCGGTATGCCCGCCACCATCAGCACCACGCGGTCCGCCTGTGCAGCAAGCCTTTGATGTAACCGCCCCGCATGGTCCCGAAAATCCCGCGCCAGCTTGTTATCGGGTACAATGCCGAGGCTCACTTCATTGGAAACCAAAAAACTGGACGCCGTGCGTTTGGCAAGCGCTATCTCGAGCCGTGAAAAAGCCGCCTCAACATCGTGCTCGCCGAGCATGAGATTCGTAAGCCACAGCGTGAGGCAATCGACCAAAACGGGTGAATGCCCCTCAAGCGCCTGCCAGATATCAACCGGCGCTTCCCGCGTAATCCAGCCCTTTTCACTCCGATCCGCCTGATGGCGGGCAATGCGCTCGCGCATCTCCTCATCCCATATCTCGGCGGTTGCCACATAGGTCCAAGGCTGGGGCAGTGCTTTGATCAGCGTCTCCGCATAGCGCGTCTTGCCGGAGCGGGCACCGCCGAGGATGAGGGTGAGGGGTGAGGTCATGGGAGTGAGTTGTGCCGTTATGATGGGGTTTTGGCAAGGGGGAAGGCGGGCAATGGACCGCGAGCCTCCCGGCTCGCATTGGTGCGCGGCAGGAGCCCTCGGGTCCGAAATAATAAGAACGATCAAGATTTTTGCTGAAAAAAGTGTATGTCAAAACGTAATACAAGGAGCTTCAAATGGTCGATCTACTTCAAAAGCGCGATGTAGCCGTTTCGGTTTGCTGCGATACGCTGTATGGAGCCCAGCTTGCCATTTTGAACGAGACTCTGGTGCGGCTGGCACCTGAGGCCTTCGAGCATTTTATGGCGGCGATTGATGCTCCGGTTTTAGTCATACCGGCCAAACTGGCCGAGCGGTTGGCGCGTCAAGCGCCTTGGGATGAAACCTCAGTTCTATGATTTCGCAACCCAAGTCCTTAACCGCCGAACATGACGGATTGCTAGGTCGAGCCAAAGAGCTTGAAAGCTTGTTGATCGGTCGCGCTACTCATGAGGCGGCTTCGGATCCCCGATATCAAGAGTTAAGATTGGAGTTCATTAAAGACGCGAACACAAAATTGTTGCTACCAGAGTTCGTTAAAAAATGCCGCGATCTCGAAATGTTTTGGACATTTATTAAGGGAAAATCTGACCACTACAAGCCGCGCCAAATTATTATTCGTGACGGTTTCACGCCTTTGTTTGAGTATTTGGAGAGTCCATATCGAACTCCCAGCGATTCGATCATTTCGGACACTTTACAACATTTTGACCCTGAAAGTGTTCATTCTATTTGGTCTAAAGCTCTAGAAAGGCGGCATACTGACCCCGAAGGCGCAATTACAGTCGCTCGCACACTGTTGGAAACCATTTGCAAACACTTGCTGGACGAATTTGATGTTCCATATAACGAGAAAGAGGACTTACCAAAGCTGTATTCCATGGCAGCAAAGTCGCTTAATCTTGCTCCGGATCAACATATAGAAGAACCCATCAAGGCCATCTTGGGTGGTGGAATGAAATTAGTTAACGGTCTTGGAACCCTACGAAACCGTTTCAGCGATGCCCACGGCACCGCTCGGCGACCTATCAAGCCGTCGCCACGCCATGCTAATCTTGCGGTGAATACCGCGGGAGCAATGGCCACTTTTTTAGTTGAGACGTTTATTGAAATGAATCGGTCTAATAATTCAAAAAATCAATAAAAGTTAGACGAAATGCCACGTCACCATTTTCATTTAGATTGGGCACGGAAATTAGCAGCGCCGAATATTTTGACAAGATAGCGATTTATCCGTCCTTGCGAGCGATGAGCGAAGCAATCCAGTTGAGGGTAACAAAAAAGCGCAATGTCACCATTGCGCTCTATCTTTCATGATCAGCTGGGTTGCTTCACTGTCGTTCGCAATGACGGATAAAGCTTGCGCGTAACAAAGGAATGCGAGCCCGGAGGCTCGCGGTCCGCTTTTTAAGCTACCGCTTCCTTCGACCGCTCAGCCCGCTTCCGATCATTTGGATCAAGATGCACTTTGCGCAGGCGGATCGACTTTGGCGTTACTTCCAGCAATTCATCGTCCTGAATATAGGCGAGGGCTTTCTCAAGCGTCATGCGGATCGGAGGCGTCAAGCGCACGGCTTCGTCTTTACCTGCCGCACGAACGTTGGTGAGTTTTTTGCCCTTGAGCAAATTCACTTCCAAGTCGTTTTCGCGGGTGTGTTCGCCAACGATCATGCCCTGATAAACCTTCCAACCGGGCTCGATCATCATCGGGCCGCGATCTTCCAGGTTCCACATGGCATAGGCCACTGCCTCGCCGATATCGTTTGAGATCAACACGCCATTGCGGCGGCCTGCGATCTCACCCTTATAGGGCAAATAGCCGTGAAATAGGCGGTTCATAATGGCTGTACCGCGCGTGTCGGTCAGCAATTCGCCGAGATAGCCGATCAGGCCGCGCGTTGGCGCGTGGAACACAAGGCGCAGGCGATTGCCGCCGGAAGGGCGCATTTCTACCATATCCGACTTGCGCTCGGACATTTTCTGAACCACGACGCCGGAATATTCCTCATCCACGTCGATGACGACTTCTTCAATCGGCTCCAGCAGAGAATTGGTTTCCGGATCACGCGAATAGACGACCTTTGGACGAGACACAGCCAGTTCAAAGCCCTCGCGGCGCATTTGCTCAATGAGAATAGCAAGCTGCAATTCGCCACGGCCTGCGACTTCGAACGAATCTTTGTCGGTTGATTCCGAAATACGAAGCGCAATATTGCCTTCGCCTTCCTTGAACAGGCGATCACGGATGACGCGGCTCGTCACTTTGTCGCCTTCGGTACCCGCTAATGGCGAGTCATTGACGCGGAACTGCATGCTGACCGTTGGTGGATCGATCGGGTGGGCCGGAAGTGGTTGCTCAATCGAGGGGTCACAGAACGTATCGGCAACCGTGCCTTTAACCATGCCGGCAATGGCGACGATATCGCCCGCAAACGCTTCATCAACAGGCACGCGCTCAAGGCCACGGAAGCCGAGAACCTTCGACACGCGGCCGGTTTCGATAACTTTGCCGTCCGCACCCAGCACTTTAAACGCTTGGTTTGGCTTAACCGAGCCCGAGGTGATGCGACCCGTTACGATGCGGCCGAGATAGGGGTTGGCTTCCAAAATCGTGCCGATGAGGCGGAACGGTCCTTCCTCAGTCACGGGCGGGGCGGTGTGCTTGATAATCAGATCAAACATCGGGCCAAGATCGGTCATAGGACCTTCCGGAGCCGTGGCCATCCAGCCATTCTTGGCTGAGCCGTAGAGGATCGGGAAATCGAGCTGGTCGTCGGTGGCGTCGAGCGCTGCAAAAAGATCGAACACTTCGTTGACGACTTCCGAGGCGCGCGCTTCTGGCTTGTCGATCTTGTTGATCGCGACAATCGGCTTCAAGCCGAGCTTTAGCGCCTTACCCACCACGAATTTGGTCTGTGGCATCGGGCCTTCAGCGGCATCGACGAGAACAACCACGCCGTCGACCATGTTCAAAATACGCTCCACCTCGCCGCCGAAATCGGCATGGCCGGGGGTGTCAACGATGTTGATACGGGTATCTTTCCACTGCACCGAGGTGCACTTCGCCAGAATGGTAATGCCACGCTCCCGTTCGAGATCGTTCGAATCCATCGCGCGTTCCGCAACCTTCTGGTTTTCACGGAAGGTGCCAGACTGGGCAAGCAGCTTGTCGACAAGGGTCGTTTTGCCATGGTCGACGTGGGCGATGATCGCGATATTGCGGATATCCATAAGGGCTCTTTCTCGGAACGGGCTATTTCTTGCGAAACGAACGGGATTTCTGGGTTGTATTTAACAGCAAAGCCCGGCATCGATCAGGAGGCCGGGCATAGGTCAACGACTTGTTGCGCTGCACATAGCTGATTTGAGGCGAATAGGGAAGGGAAAAGGCAGAATGGGCTAATGACTTAGGCCGCTGATCCCCAGCCATAGCGTATATAGCCCAACCAAGATGATCAGAGCACTCGAGAGATAGGGCGCGTTATTGGCCCATTGACCGAGATTTTTGAATCGGCCAGAGGCGTGGCGTAGACTGAGAGCCGCTGCTGCTCCAACCGTTACCATCGTTACCGCTAAGCCGATCGAGAAGCACAGCACCAATAGCGCGCCCATGGTGATCTGTTTCAATTGCAGGCAGATGAGAAGCACGGTGACGGAAGCTGGGCAGGGGATAAGGCCGCCGGTCAAGCCGAACAACACGATTTGCCCCGTCGTTGCTGTGCGCCCTGCGAAGCGGCGTTGGATGTCTTCGGCATGCATTCGGGCGTGGGCGTCGGAATAGGCATCTTCAGGCAGATGCAACGCTTCTGTGTTGAGAGCCGATCCGCTGACGGCATGATCATGATCATGATCATGGTCGTGGTCGTGGTCATGATGATGGCCATGTGACCCGTGTGATCCATGCGATCCGTGTCCACCATGATGGCCGTGATCATGTGGGCGGCGATCCTGCCAAGTCCGCCACACCATCCAAAGCGCAATCGTTAAAATGATAATGCCGGAGGCGAGCTGCAAATAAGGTTCTGTTGATTCCGACGTAATGCCTTGCCCAAAATGGAGGCCTGCGAGTGCGATGATCCAGACGATAGCGGTGTGCGACAAGGTCGCTGCTAAGCCAAGAAGAACAGCTTGTCCAACCGTACCGCGAACCGCGATAATAAAAGCAGCCATCATGGTTTTGGAATGGCCGGGCTCAAGCCCGTGCAGGGCTCCGAGCAAAATGGCGCTTGGGATAAAGAGCCACAGATTTTGGCTGCCGGATTGGATGAGGCTTGCGAGATCGGTCATTTCGACACCCTAAGTCAAGGATTTATTCCGGACAACCGCCATTGGCACAAAAAAACGCCCCTTTGGGGGGCGTTTTCAAATTCAGTTCCATGGCGAGCTGATTATGGCAGCGGCGATGGGCTTTCCGACAGTGAGCGAAGATAGGCTATCAGATCCGCGCGCTTGGCACCGTCGGCCATACCCGCATAGCCCATGGCTGTGCCAGCAATATAGGCCTTTGGATTGGTCACGAAAGCATCAAGCGAGGCATAATCCCACTTTGCTCCCTTGCCGGAGCGCTCTTTCAGGCCAGCGGAATAATTAAATCCAGCGGCAGATCCCATAACGCGATCCACAACGCCATAGAGCGCGGGGCCAACTTTTGCGGCGGCACCTTTTTCGAAATTATGGCATGCTTGGCATGCTTTAACACCCGCTTCGCCACGCTTGGCATCAGCCACTTTCAGACGTTCGGCGATTGGGGCGTCAGCAGCACCAGCTTTGGCTTCTGCGGCCGGAGCTGCCTTAATGGCTTCTCCACCCGGCAGCTCGTAGCCTTCCACCTTTACCTTTGGCCCTGAAAAGATGCCCTCGGCTACAATGCCCGTACCCATGACCAGAAGCAGGACACCCAGCACGGCACCGGCAATTTTGTTAAATTCGAACGAATCCATTCCGAAGCTCCGACACTTTAATTCCGAGGCTGAGGGGCTAAACGGCTAGTTAAGACCCACTCAAAAAATTAGACGCATCCGATTACCCGCTTTGCGCGGGTCTTGGCAACTCGTATAAGCGGTTTCCAGCTGATACTTTTTATCAGCTCTGCTCTTTTTTACATTAACGGTAACCGAAATAAGAAGATCCGATGTCCGATCCTGTCATTTTAATCCCCGCCCGCATGGCTTCCACCCGCCTTCCGGGCAAGCCTTTGGCCGATATCGGCGGCGAGCCGATGATTGTGCATGTCTGGCGGCGCGCCATGGAAACGGGGCTTGGACCTGTGGTTGTGGCGACCGATACGCCGGAAATTGTTGCAGCGATCGAGAAAGTGGGCGGAATCGCGGTCTTAACGCGCGCGGACCACCCGTCAGGCTCAGACCGGATTTTCGAGGCGGTTGAGGCGTTTGACCCTGAAGGCCGCCATGACGTCGTGGTGAATGTGCAGGGCGATTTGCCGACCATTGACCCGCGCGCCATTGCCGCCTCTGTGCCGCCACTTTCTAACCGTGCAGTGGATATTGCCACTTTAGCAGTGGAGATTCGGCGCGAGGAAGAAAAGACCGACCCGAATGTCGTCAAAGCCGTTTGCACCGAGCTGGCTCCCGGTCTGATGCGCGCGCTTTATTTTACCCGCGCGACCGCGCCAACGGGGCCGGGGCCGCTTTATCACCATATCGGGCTTTATGCTTGGCGACGATCGGCGTTGAAGCGGTTTGTGTCGCTGCCGCCTTCGCCGCTTGAAATTCGTGAGCGATTGGAGCAACTCCGCGCGCTGGAGGCCGGAATGCGGATCGACATTGCCCTGGTGGATGATGTACCGCTGGGCGTCGACGCGCCGCATGATCTTGAGCGCGCGCGTGCCATTATTGCTAACCGTCCTAGGGTCCATTGAACCATGAGTAATAATCAGTTGATCGCCTATCAGGGCGAGCCGGGTGCCAATTCCGATATCGCCTGCCGCGACGTGTTCCCCGATTGGACGCCATTGCCGTGCGCCTCGTTTGAAGACGCGTTTGCCTCGATTATCGATGGTACCGTCAGCCTCGGCATGATCCCCATTGAAAATTCACTCGCGGGCCGGGTGGCCGATATCCATCATTTTCTCCCGCAATCGGGTTTGCACATTATCGGCGAATATTTTTTGCCGATCCATTTTCAATTGCTGGGTGTGAAGGGCACAAAGATTGAAGATTTGAAAAGCGTGCATAGCCATGTGCATGCGCTTGGCCAATGCCGCAAGATCATCCGGAAATATGGGCTTAAAGCCGTGATTGCGGGCGACACCGCAGGCTCGGCGCGGGAAGTCTCCGAATGGGGTGACAAAACCCGCGCTTCTTTGGCCACAGCTTTAGCGGGCAAAATCTACGGACTTGAGACGCTGGCCGAGAATGTCGAAGATTCGGAAAACAACACCACGCGCTTTATCGTGCTCTCGAAGGATCCGAAATGGGCCAAGCCGAAAAATGGCCCGACGGTGACGACCTTCCTCTTCCGCGTCCGCAACGTGCCTGCAGCGCTCTACAAAGCACTCGGCGGCTTCGCCACCAATGACGTTAACATGACGAAGCTCGAAAGCTATATGGTCGACGGCTCGTTTTCCGCCACGCAGTTTCTGGCGGATGTGGATGGGCATCCGGATGACGCCAATCTGAAACTGGCGTTGGAGGAGTTGGAGTTCTTCTCGCGCGAAGTGAAGATTTTAGGGGTTTATCCTGCGCATCCGTATCGCGCTGAGGCGATGGGGTGAGGAGTGCTCGCGCGAAGCGCGACAAAACGATCCTGTGAATCGTTTTGAACGACGAACGCCCGAAGCCATAGCAAAAGGCAGGGTAACGTACTTCGACACGCTCTTCTGTCGCGACTCACCATGAGGATATGTCGACGTCCCATTCCTGAGCCACGTCGAAGCCGTGGTTCGAAGGACGGACAGAGCCTCACTTCGTCCCATGCATTTGATTACCCGTGACACTCAGTCTATGCACACCTTAGCCGCTCTTCTCCAATCAACGTGCCCCACAATTGATCACCAACATCATTCGACATTTTCTTACCGAACGTGTGCTGTCAGGAATTTTGAGACGAGATTTCCTGGAATAGCGCGACAATCCAGCTTCGAACCCTTTTTATCGCGGGTACGCTTTGTAAGTCCCGATGCGTGACCAGCCAGACTGGTCGCTTGGGTATCGGAGACGGAGAGGGTATTTCGATCAGGTCGTGCGTCGAAGCAAATACCCTTGGCAGAAGGGCGATTCCTACGCCCGCCTCGACGGCTCTTGCCATCGCCCTCGCGCTGGAGGTCCTGACCGCCAACGCTTTGGCGAGGCCATTCTCTTCGATCCAGGCAACCTCCGCGATTCGACCGTAACTCCCGTCAAAACCGATGAGACGCTCATGTTTGAGTTCCAGCCCTGCCGGATCTCGACCCGCGAGGTAGGCGCGCGACGCATAAAGTCCGAATCTTAAGCTCGGGAGACTCCTGACAATCAGGCTATCCCCGATGGGTTTTGCGAACCTAACAGCGATGTCGGCCTCGTGGGCCGACAGGCTGACGACCTCGGTTGTCGAAACGAGATCGATGCGGACATGGGGTGCCACCATCAAGCTCTGCAAGGCCGGCGCGAGAAGTTCGCTGATAATCGGCTCCGTTGCCGATACTCGGACGGGCATGGTACGCCCATCGGACCGCAGGGCGGTCGTAAGACGGTCGACATCGTTCATACGCGCCTCTACCTTTGAGGCCCGCTCCCAAACCCTCTCGCCTTCGATGGTCAGTTCAACGCCTTTTGGCGAGCGTCGCGTGACTTTGAATCCAAGGTCTTGCTCGAGTGAGTCCAAATGGCGCGCAACAGTTGCTATCGAAAGGCGAAGGCGCGTCGCTGCGTCACCGAGTGTTCGTGACTCTGCTACGGCACAGAAAATTCTGAGGTCGTTCCAGTCCATGCGGTGCTTTCGAATTATGAAAAACCATTTTGCAAATTTGATTGTATTCATCGGCTGTAGCCGGTGCAATGCTCATTCAAACAATCAGGAGAAACTTCAAATGGATCCGACGGCTGCGCTTCACCTAGCGACTTCCACCAAAATCGTGGCGACTATCGCTGCTCTCGTTTTCTCTGGAATTGGGGTGCATCTGTTGCTCGTTCCCGGCGGGGGGGCGAGCTTTTTCGGCATGCCTATGTCGAATCCGGAGGGGCATGCCTTTGTTCGTACGACGGGCGCGCGTAATATTGGTTTGAGCCTCACGGCACTGGCGCTGATCGCACTTGATGCTCGCCTCGGCCTCGCGGCCATGCTGGTTGCGGCTTCTATCATCGCGGGTCTTGATGCTGCGATAGTCAGTCGCCAATCCGGCGCCTCCAAGAGTGCAAAGCACTGGGTCTATCTTGTCGGCCTTTCCGGCGCCGGGTTGTGGGTTGGTTTGGTAGGCTAGAACCTCATGATGTGACTGAATCAGGTTGGGACTTTATTCCCCCTCACTTCGTCCCATACATCCGGTCGCCCGCGTCCCCCAAACCCGGCACGATATAGCCGTGGTCGTTCAAATGGCTATCAATCGCTGCGGTCCACACCGGCACATCTGGATGGGCGGTGGTAAATTTGGCGATGCCTTCGGGGGCGGCGAGCAGGCAGACGAAGCGTAGATCAGTGACGCCGCGGGCTTTGAGGCGGTCAACGGCTGCGATGGCAGAATTGGCGGTGGCGAGCATGGGGTCCATGACGATGACCATGCGCTCGGCGACATCGCTTGGGGCTTTGAAATAGTACTCAACAGCCGTCAGCGTTTCAGGATCGCGATAAAGCCCGATATGGGCGACGCGGGCCGAGGGGACGAGGTTGAGCATCCCATCGAGAAAGCCAACACCTGCGCGCAAAATGGGCGCGAAGACGAGCTTTTTGCCCGCTATCATCGGCTTCATGGTTTTTTCGAGCGGTGTTTCGACTTCGACAAGCTCGAGCGGCAGGTCGCGCGTTACTTCATAAGCGAGCAGCATGCCGATTTCGTTGAGCAGCTGGCGGAAATTTGTTGTCGAGCGGTTTTTATCGCGCATCAAGGTCAGTTTGTGTTGGACGAGCGGATGATCGACAACGGTAACGCCTTGCATGGTGGCCTCGCGAGATTTTTTCAAACTAAACGAGTTTAGGCGGGATGAGGGGTGATGACGATCCGCAATTCATGTTAGGGGGCGTGGCATTTGGTGTTTTCCACGTAAATTGTAAAAGAGTTAGCGCACTGCATAACCGTCTTTGCGAGGTGAGGATCGTTTTGAGTGACATACGCGATGCAATCCCGCTGGCGAACCTTGTTCGG